>CAIJLM010000655.1 GCA_903821495.1 uncultured Chthonomonas sp.
AATGCCATCCGTGCATTCACCCCTTCTCCCAGAATTGGGAGAAGGGGTAGGGGTTGAGGGCTAGGAGAGGTTGGGCAGGGTGTTACAGAGCCGAAACCACATCGTTTGACACGGGGCTTAGGAGGAGTTTCAAAAGTTCGCTCGCCCCGTATTTGTCTAGTGGTTGGTTGTTGTTTCCACACTTTGGAGACTGTACGCATGAGGGGCAACCCTCCGCGCAAGGGCACTCCTCTATCATTTTTTGCGTTGCAACTAGAAGCTCCTTTAGCGCGGGATATATCGCTTCAGCGATACCCACTCCGCCCGAATACGCATCGTGTACGAATATCGTGGGAAAGGTTGTATCGGGATGGTTGGGGTGCGAAACGCCGCCCAAATCCCAGCGGTCACAGGTGGCTAAGAGGGGAGTCATTCCGATAAGGGCGTGTTCTATGGCGTGAATGCTACCGCCGAGGTCTCCGCCCTTAAAAACGAAGTCAAGCGTTATTTTGTCTGGCACGGTGAACCAGAACGCCTCCGTCTCGTAGGTCTGTTCAGGTAGGTCAAGGTCTACCATTGCCAGAGTTGTGTCGCTCATAAGCCTTTTTTTGCGATAGCCTACCACCTGATTCGTGACGACTACCTCCCCATAGTGCGCTTGCGTCGCTCCTATCTCCACAGTTTGGAGCGTGTTGAGGACGAATATATGGGCGTTTTCGCGGGGTTCCGTGTAGTGTTGACTGTCGGTAGGAACGACATACGCCGTCTTTCCTACAATGTCCAACTCCTCCACTTCGTAGGTCTCGCCGAGATGGAGGTAGACGGCTCCCTCGTGCAGAGTTTTGAAGGCGATGCTCCCCTCTACCGTCCCTAAAAACCTGTCGCCTTGCGCTCTGTTGAGGATGCGGTAGACGCTATCGCCCGTAGAGCGGATATTGACGGCGCGGGCGGGATAGTCGTCGCCGCGAAAGTGGTAGCGCTCCTGCCGATAGAAGATTTTATCCTGTTCGAGTAGGTTGCGGGTCGCCGCCTCCGCATTTTTTCCAAAGCGAAGCATATCGCCCTTGGAAAGAGGTCTCTCGTAGGCGGCGCAGAGCAGGTGCTGTTCTAAAATGCGACGGTTGTTGGGGTCTACCACGCCCTTTTCGTGCGCCTTGCCGAAGAAGTATTCAGGGTGGCGCATGAGAAACTGGTCGAGAGGGTTATCCATAGCAATCAACACGGAGAGCGCCTGCGCCCCGCGCCTGCCCGCCCGCCCCGCCTGTTGCCATGTACTCGCTATGCTTCCCGGATAGCCCATGATAACCGTTGCGTCCAGTCCGCCCACATCTACGCCTAACTCAAGGGCGTTTGTCGCGGTCACGCCAATCAGTCGCCCCTCAAAAAGCCCCCGCTCAATGTCTCTGCGCTCCTCTTTGGTGTAGCCGCCTCGGTAGGCGGTGATGCGGGGTAGAAGGTGGGGCGCGTTAATCTGAAACTCGTCGCGGGCATAGCGCAGAATTAACTCGGCGCTCTTTCGCGCCTTCGCGAATGTGATATTGCGAACGCCCCGCGTCACGAGGTTGGTGAAGAGGTGCGTCGCTTCGGTATGGGCGCTACGGCGTTGCGTTCGCTCTGCGTCGATGTGGGGCGGGTTCCAGAAGGTGAAGTAGCGTCTGCCTGTGGGAGCGCCGTTGTTGTCTACAATGGAGGGATTGGCGATCCCTGTGAGGCGTTCGGTGAGTTCGTCAGGATTCGCAATCGTGGCGGAGCAACAGAGGAACTGAGGGTTCGCGCCGTAGATAGCGCAGAGGCGGCGCAACCTGCGGAAGACGTTGGCTACGTGCGCCCCGAAGACCCCGCGATAGGTGTGGAGTTCGTCTACCACCACGTACTTGAGGTTTGCGAGAAAAGCGCTCCATGTCGTGTGGTAGGGGAGTATGCCGACGTGAAGCATATCGGGGTTTGTGAGTACGATATGCGCCCCGCGTTTTACGTATCGGCGGTCTGAGGCGGAGGTGTCGCCGTCGTAGGTGGCGTGACGAATGAGGGGGAACATCCCAAAGTCGTCGAGTTTACCGCGCTGGTCTTGCGCGAGGGCTTTGGTTGGGAAGAGGTAGAAGGCGCGTCCTCCGGACTCGTTCAACAGAGCGTCGAGGACGGGCAGGTTATAGCAGAGGGTCTTGCCGCTCGCCGTCGCCGTGACCACCGTGACGTGCTTTCCGCTTCTCGCCTCGTTTATCGCGTTCGCTTGGTGGCTGTAGAGGTCGCGAATCTCAAGTTTGTCGAGGCTGTCTTGCAGGGCGGGGTGCAGGGGCGCATCGAGAGCGCCGTAAACCGCTTCTCGCGGGGGGATGTTCTGGACGTGGACAATCTGCCCCTTGTAGAAGGGGGCTTGCTGGAGGTCGTTCAGGTAGCCTTCAAAATCCATGCAGGCGTATATCTCCCTACTTTTTTAGAGTGATTAGCACGCCGACCACGATGAGCGCCGCCCCAAAGAGAACGTTGGAAGGGGGACGCTCTTTCAGAAACAGAACGCCGAAAATGAGGGCGAGTACGAAACTTAACTTGTCTATCGGGGCGACCTGCGAAACGGGCCCCAACTGCAAAGCGCGGTAGTAGCAGAGCCACGAGGCTCCCGTTGCAACGCCGGAGAGCGCGAGGTATGTCCATGCGCGTCTGCTGACCTGTGCGAGATTCGTCTGGTGCAAGCCTATCGTCATCGCGACGGCGAAGACGAGAACGAAGCAGACTCGTATCGCCACAGCGAGGTGAGAGGGAACCGTCTCCACCCCCTTTTTACCGAGTACCGCCGTTATCCCCGCGAATAGCGCGGAGAGTAATGCCCACCCCACAAACCCTTGACCGCTCTGCATATTCGTATCTCCCTTGCTCATGCGGTATAAGGTTCGCTCTGGGGAGGGGGAAACCCTTCTTCTACGTGAAAAGCGTACATAAGCGCTCCGAACCCATCCCGCTTATCATAGTCCTCTCTTTGCGGTTGTTTAGGAGAAGTTGAGTCCATGCCGTTATACCGCCGTCGCAAATTTGAGACTCTTCGCCCTGCGCGTTCTCTACGAAGATGTGGAAACAGGCGGTCTCATAGTAGCCGCGCCCTGTTATTCGCTCCTGCGCGAACTCAAATAGGGTGTCCGTAAAATCGGCGGCAAGAGAGGAGATAACCTCATTTTGAAGGCTTTCTAACCGCCTATCGTTGAAATCGGTGAGGGCGACTCTACATCTTTGTATCGCGTATCCCTCTGTTTTTAATGTAGATAGTAGGGCTAGGTAGATGCGGATATGCTCCTTCAACTCTCTTGTTTCAAACCTGTAGTCGCCCTCGTCGCGCCCCGCGCTACAGAGAGCGAAAAGTCGAAAATGCGCCAACATTGAAGGATTCGGGCTTCTTTGCGTGCGGACTAGGCGGTGACTCGCACAGAGCCGAACTACCTCGTTCTTTGTCGCCGCCTTCTTGAGAGCGGCTCGCCGTCTTACCGCGCACTCTAGCGCCAGAAGGTTGGTCGAATCGGAGACAACCTCCGTCCCTCGTATTGTGGCGAGGGCGTTGTTCTGGCTCAAGTTTGAAACGCTAGATATGGTTCCGAGAGGGCTGACAGGCGAGAGTTCGATTGGCTCGAATCGAGGCGCGGATAACTCGAATGCAGTGCGGTCAAATTCGAGGAGCTTACGCGGATGCGCTTGCGACGGTTTAACGAAGCGGTTTCGCTCATATCGCTCTAACAGGTTGCTAGGCGATACTTGACCTGCCCGCGCTTTATAGACCTCCAGAAGCAATGACTGGAGGTCTGTCGGCGTAAGGCGTTCCGTGAGGATTTCAAGGAGTTCGGGGGTGGCGGACTCGCGCAGAATGCGTTGCAGTAGTCGCTCAGACAAACGTGTTCCCTCCATAATTGTAACTACTCACCCTATCAAAATGTAGTAATTGGGTAGAAAGTTACCGAGAATAGAACTATGTTAACCCGTGAAGAGTTCCAACCTATCTATGAACAAGGCTTCGAGGCTGTCTGGGCAGTTATCCAAGCCATGCAAATCTCCTACCAATCCCAGATTACGGCTTTGGAGGCACGGGTCAAAGAGTTGGAAGACCGTCTTGGCAAAGACAGCCACAACAGTAGCAAGCCGCCCTCCTCCGACGGATACAAGAAGAAGCCCGTCTCCCTCCGAGAACAAACAGGACGCAAAACCGGAGGACAGCCCGGACACACGGGCAAGACCCTCTCCTTCTCCGAGGCTCCGGATAGCATCATAGTTCACAGCCCAACAGATTGTCGCGACTGCGGTCACTCTCTGGAAGAGGTCTCCCCAACCGAGGGAGAACGCCGCCAAGTGTTGGACCTGCCTCCTCTCTCTCTTATCACCACCGAACATCGTTGCCTGCACAAGACCTGCCCCCACTGTGGAACCCAGAACGTCGGCACCCTTCCCTAATGAGGTGACTTTGGGAGTTGGCTACGGAACCCGCCTCAAAGCGCTCGCTCTCTACCTCAAGAACTTCCAACTCCTTCCCTCCGCACGCATTGTCACCCTGCTCTCCGACCTATTCGGGACTACTTTCTGTGAGGGAACTCTCTTTCCTGCCGAGCAAAGTGCCTCCGAACAACTAGAACCCTTCTTAGAGGGAGTGCGTTCCGCTCTCCTCGCCTCTCCGGTTCTCCATTGTGACGAGACAGGGCTTCGCGTCGAAGGCAAGTTGCACTGGCTCCACTCCGCCTCCACCGAGCAGTTCACCCTCTATGATTGGCACCCTAAGCGGGGCAAGGCGGGAATAGACCATCTGGGTCTGTTGCCTCGCTACACGGGGGTCGCGGTACACGACGGTTGGGCATCTTATGAGAGTTACGCCTGTTCCCATGCTCTGTGCAATGCTCATCACCTGCGGGAGTTAGTTGCCCTCTATGAGCAGGGGGGGCAGATATGGGCGAGAGAGATGTCGCTTCTGCTGGTTGCCATGAAGCGAGCGGTAGAGACTGCCAAAGTTCAGGGTCTCTCCGCCCTTCCTAAAGAGGGGCGGGTAGCCTTCTTCGCTCGTTATGCGGTTCTGCTTGCAAAGGGGTTTGCAACCAACCCTCTTGCACCGGGTACAGGCAAGCGTGGCAAGGTGAAGCAGAGTGCGGGCTATAATCTGTTGCGCCGCCTTTCTGTAGGTCAGGACAATGTGCTTCGTTTTGTCTCGGACTTCTCGGTTCCTTTCGACAACAACTTAGCAGAGCGCGATATTCGGATGATGAAGTTAAAGCAGAAGGTGTCGGGTGGTTTCCGAACGAGTGCGGGAACTACCGCCTTCTGTCGTATTCGAAGTTACATCTCCACCTTGAGGAAGCAGGGCTACTCGGTCTTGCCTGCTTTGCAACAACTTCTACTCGGTAAGCCAATTATCCCCCAAGCATAGGGTGAGTAGTTACCCATAATTTTAGGTTGTTAGGAACATTGACCAGATTCTGGAGGGTAAAGTTGCGTGAACTAGGGGGCGAGGCGATGACACTCGCCCCCTGTTTTCTACCAGCCTACCGTATCCACGTAGCACGTCCCCGTCCACGCCCCATTTGTCGAGAACTCTACGCCAATTTGGTCGAGAGGCGTGACCGCGTTCGCAGGAAGCGTAATCGTGATAGTGTTCCATGCGTTGGGCGTGAGGTTCGCGGTGGACTGCCAGTTACCCGTCCATGCCCACCCGCCGCCTGCGCCCTGTAGCGCGTAGGGCTGTATGGAGCTAATGGCGCTACCGGAAGGGAACCATACATGGAAGGTGATGGTCTTGCCTGCCGGAGTGGCGGGGGCTTTGACCAGCGCGTATTGGGTGTCCGCGCCTGTTCCCTTAAAACTAACCGCCAGCGATTTCGCCCCAGCGAACGTCTGAACGCTCGAACTTGCGACTCCGCTAATCATGCCGCCGGAAGAGAGCCAGCCCTGCGTCCCGCCTTCAAAGTTGTACTGCGCGGCATCGCTACTCGTAAGCGTAAGGGTGGTTGCGCCCGTATGCCAGTGGTAGTTGGGAGTCCAGTTTGCGCCGAATACGCCCACCGCAACGGTGTACTTTCCGCCTGCGCCGGAAGCCGTCCATACGGGGGTGTACGTGGCGGTTTTGCCTAGCGCGATACTCTGCCCTGTGTAGAACTGTTGCGCTACCATCATGCCGTTCGGGTCGTATATCTCCACGTCTACAATCCCGTTGTTCAGCGAACCCGCCGTACACTTCACTTTTGCGGTGATTGTCGTCTTTGCGCCTGTAGCGAGACTGGAAGGCGATGCCGTGGCGGTAGAGGTGAACGTGTTATTTACGCCCGCCGGTGGGAAGACGTAGAGCGTGATACTCTGCGGCGGAACCGTTACCGTTAGGCTACTGCCCGTTACCGCGGTGTCTGAGAGGTGCTGAATAGTGTTGGCGGAGGTGAGTTGGTACGTCTGAGCGGTTCCGTTGTGAGCGAAGTTGGCGAGGGAGAGGGTGGTTTTCGTGGTTCCGCTCAGGTATTTGCTAATAACCATGATAGTCAACGCGCCGTCTACTGTGCGGGTAGCCGCGAACACGGAGACGTTGTCGGGGTTCGGAACCGTCGCCTGTACGCTCGTATCGCCAAAGCCGGACTTGAATCCGTCGTAGTTACGATACATCTTCATCGCTTTATAGGTCGGCGTACCTGCATCAGGTGTCATCCAGCGCGTCGCCATATCTAGCCCTTCGCGTCCGAAAATGCCCAGAATGTCGGCTTGCGCCGTCGCCCCATTGATACTGCCTTCCGCGCCCCAGTTGTATTCAGTGATGGCGGTTTGTAGCCCCGGATAGTTGGCGGCTACCCACTGCTTCATGCGCGGTATCAGTTGCACCTGCGTCCCAATCCACGTTTCGTCTACGTAGTTCGCGTCCCAGAGGGCGCGGGTAGAGCGGTTACGCCGTAACTGCATACTGTTACTGGTATCGTTTCCAAATTCGCCGCCTTGGGGGTAGCAGTGGAGGCTGAATACATCAAGGAGGCGTTGTCCTGTGTTGACTTCGTTTTTGTGGAGTTCGCTCAGGAGGTAGGGCATATAGTCTTGGTTGCCGTGGGCGGTTTTGTCCGGCAGGTTCGCCCAACCGTGTAGACCTCCGTACTGCTGGTCGTAGCCGCTTAGAAGGTAGCCGCTCCATCCCCACTCTTCGGGTCCCACAATGAGCGCTGTCGGGTCTACGGCTTTGATTTTGCCCGCGTAGTCAATAATTTTGTCTCGCATTTCGTCCATCTTCAAGCCGATGGGGCGCACGTCGCGGTGCGTGCTAAACCAGATGCTCGACTCGTTGTCCATCAGGTAGTAGCGCACGCCGCCTTTATTTGCGGCTCCCCACTTTTGAACGATATGCTTCACCCAACTCTGTTGCATTGTGGAGTTAGAGGCGGCGCTCGCGTCGCTTGGGCTATTGCCCGTGATGTATTTGCCGTTGGTCTTTACGCCGTTGCCTGCATCCGAGAACCACTGCGAGTCGCTACCCTGTTGCGCTCCGTATTTTTTGATGGAGAAGCTCGAAAGCCGCCCCCGATTCGCTCCAAGTTTCGCCACCCACTCGATAAGCGGGATGGTTATCATAGAGGCTGCGCCCGACAGTCTATTGTTGCCGATAAAGGTGTCTGCACCCTCCCCTGCAACGGCGGAAGCGTAACCTAGGCTCTCAAAATACCAGTCGCTACCCTTGTTATCGGCGTTGAGTTTCCAGTTGTAGCGGGTAGTGGTGTTGCCGCCGCTTCGATTAAGCGGGCAGTTGAGGTCGGTGATTTGGGCGTTTGTCGGGAACGCAAGCCCGTAGATAAGGGGACTTATCGGTTTTTGGTTCGCCTTTGCATCCACTTTGACGGTGATTGCGGGGTTTTGGGCGTGAGCGGGACTATTGAGGGTGAAAGAGAGACACAATCCTAATATCAAACTACACACGCCCCGATATACAGGGCGTGTGTCGATGACCGAAGGGACAGGATACATTAGTTTCGCTCCTAGTTATTCGTATTTTACTGAAACAACCGTATTTGTATAGTAAGACGCTGTTTCTATAGAGAGAGTTCCATACTTGAAGGCGTGTTAGTTTCGCCCCTCTTTGAAGTAGCGCCGCCAGTCCTCTCTCCTCATGCGCGTCACCAGTTGTGGCGTGTCAGGGACTATCGGGCGGTCTGGCTCCGTTTTCCACTCCTCCGAACCCGCGTAGCCCTCTAGTTGGGCTATCTGATAGCGCAGGAGTCGCTCTTCCATATCAAGCCGTGTCTGCGTATTCGTTACGCTAAGGAGTTTTTGCTTCACCTCAAGGGGTAGTTTCATTATCGCGCCGACGTGGTAGGTCAGCGCTACAGGGTCGTTGGGGAGTTCGACGGGCGGTAGGGGCGTTTCTGCGTAGGCGGCGAGACAGCGCAGGTAGTGAATAAAGAGACCCAAAACCTCGTTCGCGGCGGCTTGAAGCGCGTCCCTATCCGCAGGCTCATCCTGTAGTCGCTCCACATACCCTACAAGGTAGGAGTGGTAAGCGTCTGCGAAAGCCGAATCGCTTGCGACTCGTTGCGTGCCAAAATGCACGCGTAGCCGAGTCGGTATTGTGCGTGCGCGACGCCCGCGTCGGC
>CAIJLM010000656.1 GCA_903821495.1 uncultured Chthonomonas sp.
GCATTTTTTTCGCGTGTTTCGCGTGTTTCGCGGACTCATTATCAAAAGGTTCTCGCCCCAATAAGTTACACGCCCCCCGCCCCGCTTCCTGCCTCGCCGCCCAACTTCGTGCAACCTTTCGAGCTGTAGCGCGTATTATGAAGTGCGGGTCTGCACATAACCTCGCCCAACCTCTCCTCCGCGAAGGAGAGGAGCCTTTGCGGTTTGAGATTATTAGTCTGTGCGATTGGTTCCAGGCGAGGGGATTTTTGCATTTTTTTCGCGTGTTTCGCGTGTTTCGCGTGTTTCGCGGTAGATTCCCGGAAGAGTGAACTCTCACGCCTGTCAGCCAGTATCCGAGAAAGCCCGTTTATGCGGTAAAATCTATACAACTCAAGGAACGACCTTACCACACTATCACCTATGGCGAATAATACATCCACCGAAACATTAGAAGACGCGCTACGGCGCGGAATGGAAACCGCACGTGCACGAGACTGGGTGCGGGCTATCGAAACGTACCGCAAAGCCGTCGCTATCGACCCCGAAAGCGTGGAAGCGCGATTCCGGCTCGGCTGGTCGCTCTGGAACGACGCGGAGGGCGACAAGCCCGGCTTTAGCGACATGGCGTTCGCTTACGGGGCGCAGGTTCTCGGCTTCGAGAACTCGGCGAAAGAGGGCAAGCGCAAATTTCAGCGCTACCGTCAAGCGCTCACAGACGCGGAGTACTACCTTCGGACGGTGTTAGAGCGCGACCCGAACCACGCCCGCGCCATGCACTACCTCGCGCAGACCGTAAACGCCCTCGACAAACGCGCTGAAGCCACCGACCTCGCAAAACGCGCCGCCCAACTCGACCCCGCGAACACAAACTACGCCACCCTCGCAAACTCGCTGAACGCGCCCGTAGCCAGTCAGGTGAAGCCCGAAAATATCGGCGGGGGCGCGACATGGGACGACATCGTCCTGCCCCCGAAAACCAAGCGCGAACTGCGACAGATGCAACTGATGCTCGAAAAGCCGGACATGGCGCGAGAACTCGGCATACAGCCCCCGACGGGCATTCTGCTGAAGGGCCCCCCCGGAACCGGAAAGACGACGATAGCCCGCATACTCGCCAACGAAGCGAAGTGCAGTTTCTTCTCGATAACGCCCGCCGACGTTCAGCAGATGTACGTGGGCGAGAGCGAGAAGCGCGTTCGCGACCTCTTCCTGAAAGCCCGACAGACCGCGCCCTCCATCATCTTCATAGACGAAATAGACGCGCTCCTCGCCAATCGGCAGGGCGGAGTCGCGATTCACTCCGACAAAATCGTGAACCAGTTTCTGCAAGAGATGGACGGGCTGACCTCGAACAATCGCGTCTTCGTAGTGGGCGCTACCAACCGCCCCGATATGCTCGACCCGGCGGTGCGGCGCGGCGGTAGACTATCGCGTGAAATCGAAATCCCGCTACCCGACCTTGATGCGCGAAAGGCGCTCTTTGAACTCTGCACACGCATAACCCGCCTTGCGCCGGACGTAGATATGGACAAAATGGCGCAAGACACAGAGGGCTACAGCGGAGCCGATATTCGCGCCCTTGTAAACGAAGCGGGCTTGCAAGCCCTTATCCGAATCGCCGACTCCAGCGACAAGAACCTGCCGCGAACCCTTGGTATGGAGGACTTCGCTTCGGCGCTTTCCAATTTAGGATAACCTAACCCCCTAGCCCCCTTCCCGAAACGTGAAGGGGGAACTACTGCCGCTCATGCGATAACGGAGGCGATGGAACGATAGGCTTTTGACCTGTGCCAAAGCCAATCCTATCGTCAATCCACGAATGTTGGAGCCACCCCTTCCCGCTTCGGAAAGGGGACGGGGGTTGGGTCAGCGCCTATACATTTTACACTAAACACAACGAGGAGAAGTATGTCTAAACTGATTTTGCTCCGACATGGGCAGTCGCAATGGAACCTAGAGAACCGATTTACCGGTTGGATTGATATAGCGCTCACCGAGCAGGGTATCGCCGAAGCGAAATCGGCGGGCGAGAAAATTAAGGCGGAGGGAATTATCCTCGATGTCGCCTTCACCTCCGTATTAGCCCGCGCTATCGACACCCTGACCTACTGCCTTGAGACCGCCGAGCAAACCGACCTGCCAACAATCAAAGACCAAGCCCTCAACGAGCGGCACTACGGCGACCTCCAAGGGCTGGACAAAGCGGAGACCGCGAAGCAGTATGGCGACGCGCAGGTGAAAATCTGGCGGCGCAGTTACGACGTTCCGCCCCCCAACGGCGAAAGCCTCAAAGACA
>CAIJLM010000657.1 GCA_903821495.1 uncultured Chthonomonas sp.
AAGAACTGTACCCCATGGGCAACACCGATTAGTCACAAACGGCTAAAAGGAGTCGCCCAGTTGTCTAAACGTCAAGCCCATGACAATGGAAGGGTAATGAAATGCTTGTATCCCTCATGGAAAAATACTTTGGCTTTTTAGCAAGTTCTTCCACCAAATGTTTCAGACTGGTGGGGTCAGACGAAGATGTAGAAATTCCGATGTACTGTATTTTGGGGATTTTGTCTTTTGGTAGTATTGTTTTAGCAATCATGTCTGGATATAAGGCATTGATTGCCCTTTTGAATGGGGCAAAAATTACAGATACCGTTCAATGGGAAGGTAGGTATGGTAGTACCGTATCATGCAATATTCTGCCTTTGATAGGTACGAGCGGTGTAGTGATTGGGCTAAGCCTTATTACTTTGGCAACTTGCATCATAGCATGGAGACGTAGCGAGATATAGGGTGCTTCGCGCTTTTTGCTGGTTGACGACGCTGACGGTCGGGGGGATGACCCTGCTCATAAACCCCGCCAACGGTCAGGTCATAAAGCAGAGAAACGAGGCTATGGAGCAGGCGCGGCTACGGCGGGATATGAAGGAGGGACGCACCCAGACTCTGACTCCCGAACAGCGCGAATATGTCGAAAAGCGCAGGGAGTCCGCCGCCACCCCTCAGCCCGACGTCCGCCCCCTCACGAAAACGGAGATGCACAACCTCAAGGGCAGAGGAGTCTACCGCTCTCGCTACTTCAACGAGACTCTGCCGTGGCAACGCTCGTTTCGAGACATCAACCTCAGCACGGGGAACCTGTTCAAGTCGTTCACGGATATTCAGGTCAGCCCTGCGAAGGGAGCGGGTCTCGCTCTCCAGCGCACCTACAACGCCAACGACGAGCGGATAGGGCCCTTCGGCATTGGC
Source organism: uncultured Chthonomonas sp. (assembly GCA_903821495.1). Taxonomy (GTDB): domain Bacteria; phylum Armatimonadota; class Chthonomonadetes; order Chthonomonadales; family Chthonomonadaceae; genus CAIJLM01. The sequence goes on from CAIJLM010000657.1 coordinate 904, forward strand.
TGGACGCACGCCTACGACATCCGCATGGAGGAGGCTCCGGGCGCAACGGCATAGTTTGTCGCAGGCAACGCCCTCTGTTAATCTCATAAAAGGCGCGTTGCCATAGCCGCCGTCCGCGAGAAGCAGGGAACCCGCTGGCAACAAGGGAACCAGAGCCTCAAGTTGCCGCGCCGCGACTTCGCTCGCGGTCTTCTCGCTCTCTATACGTTGGTTATCCAGAGTGTACGTCCAACTGCTGGGAACCTCCGGTAACGCGGCGAGAGCGAGAGTTCCACGAAACTCGTCGCCGTGCAGTCCGTCAAGAGAGCGTCTACCGCGTTCATAAGAGCGTCGCTACTTTTCAAAAAACAGCCGTATAAGTCGCGCCGAAACGCGGAAAGTGTGCTAGAATCCATGGGGTTTGGTTCCTCCTTTGTCAGAAGAACTGTACCCCATGGGCAACACCGATTAGTCACAAACGGCTAAAAGGAGTCGCCCAGTTGTCTAAACGTCAATATTTGAATGAACCGCTGGACAGACGCGCCTCCTACAATCATTATATTACCGAGATGGAGTACCTCCGAGTTCGGACAGGCAAGGAGAGTATAGATTTCTATCTTAGTCTGCTCAAGATTCCATTAGCGCAACGGGATAAGGCTTTGGAGGCGCTCAATTCTTGCAAACCCAAAACTGAAGAGGAATCGGAGACTCTTATAGAGTATGGAGAGTCTTTCTATATGCTTCGTGGCTGTATTGAAACGCGAGAACGCGAAGAATCGTTAGCGAAAGCCTCCTAATCCTCTGCATTGAGATAGGGAATGCCCCCTGACAGCCCCGAAACGCGCCCCAAAACCGACTCTAAATCTCATTTATCACCCCGTAAACCCGCTTAAAAAAACTTGTTGACAACTGTGTAACAAAACGCAATAATAGTACGTCCCTGTAGGTATAAAACGCCTCGTTTTTGAGCGAAAGGCTAAGGTTCAGTATGGGTCGTACACTCCTCATTCTCGCGTTCTCCGTCGGCGCTATCGGCGCTCTGGCTGGCATCTGTTTGGCTCTCTTTTTTCGCGCCAAAGCGAAGGACGAGCAGGGCAAATCTATTCAGTCGGCGGTCAATTTCGGCTGGCTCCTCTTGACTGCGGGGTTTCTGCTCACCGCGCTGAACAAGCCCCCGCTATTCTCTACTGGGCAAGCCCTCAACAAGGTGATACTGATGGGAGGAGAGGCGGCGTTCCTAACCTACTTCGTGGCGCGGAAACTTTCGCGCTACTGCCGTGAGAACGGCGAGCGGACCCTCTTTCCTTTTGCCATAACAACAGGGCTATTCCTGACCGCCATGATAGCTGCCGCGCCTCTGATATGGTTCCGCGATTCGCTCTACGACTCCATGGTGGGCTTGGCGATAGGCTGGACTGCTATGCTACTGCCCGTCGCAGGCGCTCTTCTACGCGGAAGCAAGGAGGACAGGCGCGTTCTGACCCCGCTTGCGCTCGGCACGGGCTACCTGCTAACTCTGGTCGTTATCGTTATGCTCTGTGAAGACCGCGCCCCGATTTCACTCAAGGGCGGGCTAGAGAAGACGGCATGGAGTTCCATTGTTCTAATCATCGCGGTAGCGGTTCCGTTCCTGCTCACGCTGATAACGCTTCCTAACGGGCTTTTGGCGAGACTCTCCTTAAAACTCCCCCTGCAAAACCTCTTCACGCGACTATGCGGACACCTGTTTCCGGGCGCGGACGGCGGAGCTATCGGCGCGAGGGTGGGGCAGTTGGTTGTCGCAGGGGGGCTACTGCTTCTGCTCGTGAAGGGGCTTTGCACACGCTTCGATTTGGATATACTCATCTTCAAAATCACGCTCATGGGTTTGGGGATGGGAATACTCGTCTGGTGGCTGATAGCGGACAGGGCGCGTAAAATCGAAAAATTCGCGCCGACGGGCTGGCAACACAACATGATGGCGGCGCTCGTTCTCATCGCCCTGAACCTGACCGCGTTTCGGCTCTACGCGGGGCTAGGCATTGGGCTACTCTTGATAGGTTGTTGGCTTCCCGTCAGCTTCGCGGTTCTCGCGCTGATGAACGACGCGCAGATGGAAGACGCTCCCACCCCCAACACGATTCTGCACCTGCTTCGCCTCATGCTGTTCGCGGTGATTCTCTACACCTATCGCCTCTACGACCAACGCTTCGGCAGAGGGTGGACTGACCAGAACTACGACTACTACCGCCTTCTCGCCCTACTCGTGGGCGCGGTGAGTCCGGTGGCTTTGGCGACCTACCTCTGCCAAGAGAGCGGTTCGAAGATACGCGCTGTTATCGTAGGGGCTTGCGCTGTCGCAGTTCCTCTGCTCTGTATCTACCTGTTCGACTCGAAGGTGGCGCTCTGGCTTCTGTGGGGCGTGGCGCTTGGGGTTCTCTTCACAGAGGGGCGAACGCTTCACCCGCTCACGCAGGCGGAGACCGCGACAGATACCGCTCTGCCCGTTGAGGCGGCGTGGATACCCATAATGGTGGCTACTATCTTCTGCGTGGCGCAGAATCAGTGGTCGGGGCTTGTTCTGGAACACTCAATCGCGACGAACTCCATGAAGATAAAAGTCCTCGCCTACATCTTCGGGACTCTGGGCGTTCTCGCCCTCCTCAACGACTATGGCGGGCGCTTCCTCAGCAGGCGTCGCTCGGAACCCGAAGGAGGGAAGTGATGCGCTCTCGCTTTTTCGCCTCCGCCATCGCGTTCGCTCCGCGCTCCTTCAGTCTGATAGTAGCGCTCTTCGTCGTCTGGTTCGCGCTCCGCGCCGATATGGAAGAGCGAACTCCGACGGGTAGCCTTGTCTGTAAAGTGACTGTGGAAGGCACAGGGAAGCCCGCCGCCCGCGCTCGCGTCTATCTTTCGGCTGAAAACGGGGGAGAGTCGTTTTCCCTCCGCGCCGACAAAACCGGGCGTATTTTCATGCCTCGCATTCCTGCAAATAGATACCGCCTGCACGCTAACCTGAAGCATACCAACGGAGAAGACCTTTTTGATGTGGCGGAAGGAAAACGCGCCGATGTCGCCGTCGTCCTCAAGCCTTCCAGCCCTGCGATGAATGTCGTTCAGCACGTTCGTGTATACGCCTCCAGCGAAGGCGCGAAGGTCGCAGTGACGGGCTTTGTAGACTCGAAAAAGTATCCACGCAAAGATGACCTGAAAATTCGCCTCTTCCGCACTCGGGTCTCTCAGATACTGAACAAATCAGATAGAGTGGAGGAGTTCCGCGCCTATTCGTGGGGGCAGTCCGCGAAGCCGGGAACTATCCCGAACGCTATGCTCAAACCGGAGGGCATGACTTCGCCCGTGAAGATGTGGGAGAAGAGTTTTCCTATTCGCGAGGACGACATAGAAGGCTTTTTCTACGAGCGACTGGATTTCGGCAAACTCCCGCGCGGCTTCTATTTAATGGATGTGAAGCATGGAGTAGAGTGGGAGTGGAGCTGGCTCATGGTGACGGACGCCGCTATCGTGGTGAAGCGAGTCGGCAGTCAGATGCTAACGTACACGGTGGATATGCAGTCCGGCAAGCCGCTCGCCGGCGCGACGCTTCGCGCGTTCGCGCAGAACCGTCAGCTTTCAAAGAGCGTTTCCGACGCGAATGGTTTGAGCGAAACCACCATCGACTCGCATAGCGCGAATGGAGTGGACGGCAGTGGAAACGCGAACCAACTCTGGATTATCGCGCAACACGGGGACGACGAAGCGATTGCGACGGAGGGTTACTCGAACGAGAACCTGGGCGCTTACCGCGTTCACTCCTACACAGACCGCCCCATCTATCGCCCCGGTCAACTCATTCAGTTCAAGGGCGTCGCCCGTCGCCTGAAAGCGCCCTACCTCGATAACAAAAAACCCCTGAATAGTCCCGATGACGTCGCGCATCCCTACACGGTTCCCGTCAATGAGAGCGTGGAGGTGCAGGTGCATGACCAGCAGGACGAAACCTACTTCAAGCAGACCCTGAAAACGAACGCTTACGGCGCTTTCTCCGGTTCGTTGACGCTTGCGGACGACGCGCCGACGGGGGTGTATACGCTGGTAACGAACATCGGAGGCGAGACTTTCACGCACGACATTGTGATAGCCTCCTATCAGAAGCCGGAGTTCGAGGCGAAAGTGGTCTCTACAAAGCCCTACTACCTCCCCGGCGAACAGGTGGAGTTTACTGTCAGCGGAAACTACTACTTCGGCGCTCCTATGGCGGGAACGAAGGTCAAGTGGAACGTATACACTAGCGAGGACTGGCAGGGCGGCTCACACTCTGGCGGAGAGGATGAGGGGGATTTTGAGGGTAGACCAGACTACGCAAACCACTACCAATCCGAAGAGGTCTCAGGGGCGGCGACTACAAATGGCGAAGGCTTCCTCGATGCGAACGGCAAACTGGTTTTGCGATTCCCCGCGCCTACCTTCAAAGACCCCGATTCGCCTCAGATTCAGGAGTTCAATCTGTACGTAGAGGTTCTACCTGCGGGTAAGGAAGACTCTCTCAACCTTGATGGCAAGGCGAAGGTTGTCGCAGGAGAGGCGCGGCTATTTATACAGCCGGAGGGCTACGCCGTCTCTCCCAACCAACCGACGAACATCCGTATCGTGGCGGAAGACCAGTTAGGTCGCCCCATTCCTAACCTGCCCATAACTTTGGAGAGCGGTAGGCAGAGATGGGAGCAGAATCAAGGAGATACGGGGGGCGAGAAGTCTGTCTATACGGTGCTGGCGACACTCAACGGAACCACCAACGCGACAGGAGAGGCGGTCATCAGTTACACGCCTAAGAGGTCGGGGGATATTCTGCTGAAAGCGCGTGCGAAAGACAGCGGTGGGCGCGGCGTTCTAGGCAGGGCGAACCTCTGGGTCGTGGGCAAGTCTGGCGACAACCTCGATATGCAGTACACCGACCTCACCCTGCTTACCGACAAGCGCAACTACGCGGCAGGAGAGACGGCGCGAGTCCTCATCAACACCGACAAAATCGGGCAGGCGGTTCTGCTGACGGTAGAGGGCGATAGAATCTACGACAAGCGCGTTGTAACTATCACAAGCAAAAGCACGGTGGTGGAGTTGCCTATCCGCGCCGAGTATGGGCCCAATGTGGAGTTGGGGGCGTGCTACGTGCAGAATAAGCGCTTCGCGCAGAGCCGCACTCCCCTGCGAGTCGCTACCGCCGAACACAAAATCAATATCGCCATCACGCCGGATAGACCTATCGAAAACGGCAAACTGCCCCGCTATCAGCCGGGCGACACCGTGACCTACAAGGTGAAAACGACGGACGGGAAGGGCGCTCCCGTTCCTTGCGAATTCTCTATGGCGGTGGTGGACGAGGCTATCTACGCCCTACGCGAAGACGCGCCCGGCTCTATCAAAGAGAACTTCTATCCCCAACGCTATAACCGTGTGCAGACCTTCTTCTCGTTCGCAGTGGAGTATCTGGGCGACGCGGACAAGGCGGAGCCGCAGATGACCGCCCGTAAGCAGTTCCCCGATACCCTCTACTGGAACCCGACTCTACAGACGAACGCGCAGGGCGAAGCGACGATAACCGTCCCCCTCAAGGACAACCTGACGACGTGGCGAGCTACTATCGTCGCGCACACCACCGACACACGCATCGGCTGGAAAACCGCGAAACTACTCTCCACAAAAGACTTCCTGTTGCGCCTAGAGAAGCCGCGCTTCCTAACTCAGTTCGACCATTCGCAGCTCACCGCCATCGTGCATAACGACACGGGGGCGGTGCAGACCGCTCTTGTGCGAATGAAGGCGGAGAACTTAAAAGTCGAAGGCGAAAACACCCAACGCATCACCTTGCAACCCGGCGAACAGAAGAGCGTAGACTGGAACGTGGTTGCGGAGCAGTCCGGAATGGCGAAACTGCGCGTCACTGCGTGGACGCTCGGCGGGACGCGTCCCTACACCGACGGCGTGGAGATACCGCTTCCCATCGAACCCCACGGGCGCGAAGAGTTTCAGGTCTTCTCCGGAGAACTGACGGCGGAGCGTTCACAGGCGGAGGTGGTTCGCTTCGACCCGCGCTCTGCGCCTGAGCGCACCAAACTCACCCTGCGCCTCACTCCCAACCTAATGGGGGCGTTGATGGGTTCGCTGGACTATGTGACGGGCTATCCCTACGGATGCGTGGAGCAGACCACAAGTCGCTATCTCGCCGACCTCGTGGTTCAAAAAGCCTTCAAAGGAGCCTCTAAACTTAACCCCGGAGAGGTTCAGAAGATGGTGAAGGCGGGCATTAAGCGTATCTTCCAGATGCAGAACAAAGAGAAGGGGACATGGGGTTGGTGGAACTACGACGAGCCGAACCTCTGGATGACAGCCTACGCTCTCTACGGTCTCGCGGAGGCGCAGGCGCAGGGTTACGCTGTTCCCAAGCAGATGCTAACGCTGGCGCATACCGGAGTTGTCTCTCTCTTCGATAAGCCGACGAAAGAGAACGAAGACCCTGACAACGAGTATCACACACTCCTGCTTCACGCCCTTGCAAAACTGGGAGATAGAGAGCTGTTCAACAAATATCGCTCCGCAATCCGCCTTGGCGGAATGAGTACGGAGTCGCTCGCCACCCTCTTCCTTGCGGATAGGTTGATGGGTAAGGAGGACAAGGCGATAACGCGCCTCCTCGATTCGCGCATGATTACAAAGCGGAACATGACCTTCTGGGAGAGCAAGCCCAAGACCTTTAGTAGCGACCTTACTACAACGGCGACGGCTCTGCGCGCTCTGACAGCGCGTAACCCCAAAGACCCGCATATCGCCTCGACTCTGCGCTGGCTGATGAATCGGCGCACTGGAGACTACTGGGTCTCCACCCGCGACACGCTCTCCGTCTTAATGGCGCTCGGCGACTATCTACAGACGCAACCGCCGATGAGCGCGACGGGCGAAGTGGTTATTCGCGTCAACGGCAAGGAGTTTCAGCGCATCGCCGTAAACGCCGCTTCCTCGAATGAACTGAAAATCAAGATTCCGCTCTCCACTCTACAGCCCGACAAAAACGACATCGTATTGGAGCGCGTAGGCGGAAATAGCCCCGTCTTCTATTCGCTGGATATGAGGCAGACAGTTCAGACTTCGGAACTCAAAGAGGTCTTCCCGAAAGGCTTCCGCATTGAGCGCGAGTACCTGCGCGTTGTCTCGAAACAGGGCAAAAAGGGAGTTTGGAGCCTCGAAACAGAGGAGACAGGCAACCAACTCAAGGTTGGCGACAACGTGCGAGTCCGCCTCACCATCTACACCCCGCAAGACCTCGACCACGTACTAATCGAAGACCCGTACCCTGCGGGTTGCTCCATCTCGCAACGGGGAACGGAGGAGGAGGTCGTGAGCGGGTGGCGCTACTGGTGGTCTCACATAGATATTCGCGACCGGAAAATCGCCTTCTTCGCCCGCTCTATTCCTGCGGGTAAACACGTCTTAGAGTACAATCTCCGCGCCAAAACGCCGGGAACCTATAAGGCGCTTCCCACCTTCCTGCAACCTATGTACGCGCCCGATTTGCACGTCGAGACGGGAGGCGCGACGCTGGAGGTACGGTAGCGGGCTTGAGGTATAATAGGCGGTGGGGGCGACTTAGCCTCCGCCTCAACGCTAAAAGTAGGACTCGACAATGACTAGAGACCCTAAACTGCTAGACGACGCGCTGACATTTCTATACAACGCTTGCCATCCGCGAATCGCCGCCACCAAAGAGCAGTACCTCGATTTGGAGGATGTGCGCGGGGGCGGGGCGTTCACGCGCCACTTTTGCAGACAGTTGCAACGCTCGCTTCCCTCTACAGCCACGCACTACGAATGTCACCTCTTCACTGGGCATCAGGGAAGCGGCAAATCATCCGAACTGCAATGCCTCTCGCGAGAGTTGGAGAAAGGCGTTGGGCAGAGGCGGATACTGCCCGTCTATATGGACGCGGAGGAGTATCTGGACAGGAACGATGTCCACCTTTTCGATATTCTGTTCGCGACAGTGGCGGAGGTGGGGGCGGCATTAAAAGAAAAAGCCAAAATCGAACTGAAAGACTCCTACTTTGAAGCGCGTCTAAGAGAGATGAAAGCCATCTTCTTTAGCGAAGTCGAGCCGACGGAGGCGGAGTGGAATCTAGGCATTTTCAAAAGCAAGTTTAAGATAATCAAGACCAGCCATAACGCCCGAAAAGAGGTTCGCGAGGCGTTACGTCCACACGAAAACAGCCTTCTCACTGAGATAAACCTCCTATTGGATAGAGCGAGAAAACTGTTGAGGGAGCGGACGCCCTATAGTGATTTCGCGCTTATTCTGGACAATCTGGAAAAGATTCGCAAGGTGAGCGGCAAGGAGGAGGGAGACGCTTCGCTAGAGCATCTTTTCGTCGGCGCTTCTAATCAACTGGGAGGGTTGGCGGCGCACACCGTTCTCACTCTGCCGCTCTCTCTGGCGCGTTCTCATGTGGGAGGCGAGTGGAGAAACCTGTACGGGTGCGAACCCTTCTCCCTACCGATGGTGAAGACCCGCCGCCGCAAAGAGTATAAGCCTTATGAAAAAGGCTATGCGAAGTTAAAAGAGCTTTTGCAAAGACGTTTAGACCTCATGCCCTACTCTCAAGGTTTGCGCTGGGAAGAGGTTTTCGAGGACGCGGCGACGAACACGCTCATCGAGTTTAGCGGCGGGGATGTTCGCACTCTGATGTACTACATTCAAGAGGCGATAACGGAGGAGAATCAGGCTCCGATAACGCAAAAATCCGCCCGAATAGCCCTCAGAGCCTCGAAGCGAACCTTTGATGCCGCTATCGCGCACTGGGATAAACTCGCGGAACTCGACAAATCTGAAGACCAGAAAATCCCGAACGACGACGCGGAGTATCGAGTGTTGCTACAACAGGGCGCTATCCTTGAGTATATCAACGGGAGCGATGGCTTGGAGGAGGAGGCTCTCGGCGAAGAGACCCCTTGGTACGCCGTGCATCCGCTTGTACGAGAACTTACGAGGTTTAAGGCGGCGCGACTGCAAGGGCAAGCCCTATGACAGCGCTAGGCGATAGACAGCCGACCTCCGTAGAGGAGAACGCGGACGAACTGCGTCGCCTTGCACGCGGGGTGCAACTCGCGAAGGACTTCGCGCTCTACTTCGCACTCTGCAACGAGAGGCAGTTCACCCTGACGCTGATGTCGCAGGCAGAGGAGGCGCTTCCTCCGAACTTCGCCCTGCGCGTCTCCATCACACAACCCATTGACGACCTGAGAGCGCTCCTTCTGGAGAGAGTGGAGGAGGCGGAGAACCCGCCCCGCGCCCTCTTTCTCTACGGCTTGGAGAGTTGGATAGCCCGCGACAAGGTGATTGAGAACGACATGATACTGCGTATCAACGCCATTCGGAACTACTTCACCCGCTCCGTGCCCTACTGCGTCGTCTTCTGGATTCCCGAATACCTCTACCTCGCCATGATTCAAGCCGCCCCGGACTTCTGCTCCATTCGCTCTGGAGTCTACCGCTTCGCGCCCCCTGAAAACGAAACCGCCGCGCCACGCGCTACGGAAAGCCTCCTCTCTGGCGACTACACCGCCCTTATGGGAACGCCCCTTGCAGAGAGGCAGGAGAGGATTCGCGACCTCACAGAACTTCTGACGGAGTACCGCTCTGTTTCGGAGGAGGCGCGAGACTGGCTGGCAGAGGCGCGGCTTCTTACAAGGCTGGGCGACTTGCACTACAGTAATGGTCACTATCAGGAGGCAGAACCGCTCTTCCTACAGGCATTGGAGATACATCGCAACTCCCTCCCCGAAGGACATCCGCAAATAGCCGGAAGCCTCAACAATCTGGCAGGTCTGTACAAGAGTCAAGGTCGTTATGGTGAGGCGGAACCTCTCTACCTTGAGGGGTTGGCGATACGTCGCAAGTCCCTTCCCGAAGGACATCCCTCTATTGCAACCAGCCTCAACAATCTGGCAGGTCTGTACGAGAGTCAAGGTCGTTACGGTGAGGCGGAACCTCTCTACCTTGAGGCGGTTCTGATGTTCCGCGCATCGCTCGGAAAACAGCA
>CAIJLM010000658.1 GCA_903821495.1 uncultured Chthonomonas sp.
GACAAACGGAAGGTAGAGAGGGCGGATAGAGGGAACAAAGCAAAGCCCTAGCCACCAGAGCGCCGCCCCCGCGCTCTGTAACGCTAGAAACCAGATACCTAATCGTCGTAGGGTATCCATAAACCAACTTTCGATTAGGCGCTAACCGATAGGGCTTGCGTATGACCGATATGTCGGGAAGCGGCGATATGCAAGACCAGCAGTTCGCTTGACCGGTTCCACATACCAGAGGCGCGATTCCAGTAGGCGCAGTAGGCTTGTCTGCCGTCAATGGTGGGTAGCCATGAGTTGTCGCCGTAGCCAGTGAATAGCACGACGCGCTGAAAGGGCTTTACGGGTATCTCGTCGCGAAATACGTACATCTCGTCGGCGCGTCGCCCCTCATCCCCCATCAGAAACGCCTCGCTACAGAGCGCGTACCCTTTGAGGTTTATCGTGACAAGCCCCTGATTCTCCAAGACGACGTACTCACCTTGAGGATTCGTCGCGGCGTGAAGTTCCAATATCTTGAGCATAGCCTGCTCTCCTCGTTGAAGAGTTGTGAACCTACAGACCTAACCCCCGTCCCCTTCTCAAAACGGGAAGAGGCGAGCGGGGGCTAGGTCTGCATACTGAACAACCTAAGAACAGCCGAAGACCGAGCCGCAGTTCAGGCACTTGAAGCAAGCCCCGTTACGCACCATCAGCGTGCCGCAATCCACGCAGATAGGCGCGTCCGCCTGATTTTGGAAGGTCTCTTTCTCTCGCTTAATCAGTTCGTTCTCCTGCCCTAGCGGGGCGAGAGTCAGTTGCGCGGCGGCGATAGCGGTCTTCGCTTTCGCGATAGCGATTGGCGTTTCGTCGCCATTCGAGAGTGTCGGATCCGCGGGAGGAACCTGCTCAACGAACTTCGAGGCGAGCCAGCGGAAGATATAGTCCGTGATAGACTTCGCGATTCGGATATTCGGGTTGTTGGTGTACCCCGAAGGCTCGAACCGCGCATGAGAGAACTTGTCCACAAGCGTTTGAAGCGGAACGCCGTACTGCAATGAGAGGGAGATAGCCGTTGCAAAGGAGTCCATCAAGCCAGAGATAGTGGAACCCTCTTTGCTCATGGTCAAGAATATCTCGCCGGGCGTTCTGTCCTCATACATTCCTACGGTGATGTAGCCCTCATGCCCCGCGATGCTGAACTTGTGGGTAATGCTGGCTCGCTCGTCGGGAAGTTTTCGGCGAAGCGGCTTCGCCACCTCCACGATTTTGTGTATCACCTGGGCTTCCGCCACGACCTCCGATTTCTTCTCGGTATCTTCGCGCTTTGTGGAGAGAGGTTGCGTCCGCTTGGAGCCGTCGCGATAAATCGCAATCGCCTTTAGTCCGAGTTTCCAGCCCTCCATGTAGGTCTGCACAATCTCTTCAGGAGTCGCCTCGGTAGGCATATTAACCGTCTTGGAGATAGCGCCTGAGATAAAGGGTTGCGCCGCCGCCATCATCTTGATATGCCCGATGTGGTGGATAGAGCGAACGCCGTTCGCGGGCTTGAACGCGCAGTCGAATACCGCGAGGTGCGCCTCTTTCAGTTCGGGAGCGCCCTCAATGGTGTCGTTCTTGTCTATGTACTCAATGATTTTGTCGGACTGCGCTTGCGAGTAACCGAGCCGGCGCAGGGCTTCGGGAACCGTGTTGTTCACGATTTTAAGAACGCCGCCCCCTACAAGACTCTTGTACTTGACAATAGCGATGTCGGGTTCGATACCCGTCGTGTCGCAGTCCATCAGGAAGCCAATCGTCCCTGTCGGAGCGAGAACCGTCGCTTGCGCGTTGCGGTAGCCGTGCTTAACGCCGCTCTCAATGGCGTTATCCCACGAAGAACGCGCCGCCGTCAGCATCTCTTTCGGCACGTAGGTCGTATTCACGTCGTCCACCGCTTTTCGGTGCATACGCATAACATCAATAAACGACTCCGCGTTTTTGGCGTAGCCGGGGAACGCCCAGCCATGGTCTCGCGCTATTACGCTCGACTGATAGTAGGCTTCGCCCGTCATTATCGCCGTGATAGCGCCCGCATAAGCGCGTCCGTCATCGCCATCGTAGGGCAGTCCACGCGCCATAAGCAGAGCGCCGAGGTTCGCGTATCCCAAACCGAGCGGGCGATAGTCGTGGCTGTTCTCGCCGATGCGCGGAGTCGGGTAGGAGGCGCTGTCTATGATTATCTCTTGCGCCGTGATAAGTATTCGGCAACCATACTTGAACCCTTCGGAATCGAACTCGCCGTCTGCGCTACGGAACTTCATGAGGTTGAGCGAAGCGAGGTTGCACGCGCTATCGTTCAAGAACATATATTCCGAGCAGTTATGCACTACAAGACCGTTCGCGACAAAGTGATGGGTTATCGGCTCGGTAAGGTCGTAGACTGCCTCTTCGCCCAGTTCCGTCACCTCCACAATCTCATCCAGCAGAGTATCTTGGTAGGCGCTAAACGTCGCGTTCATCGCTTTGAGCGCGGCGGACTTAGCGCTTTCCGGCGCGAACCCTATCTCGCGCTCGAAGACGAAGCGGGACGAGCGGCTAATGCGTAGCGAGTGCGTCTCTTTGACGGGATACTCGCGGGAGCCTCCCTTGCCGTCCGGTAGCATGGCGGTATCCGCTCCGCCACGTCGGTTCGTATAGAGTTTCGCCTTGATTCCGAAGGAGAGCAGAAGCAGTTGCGCCTGTTGCAGGAGTTCCAGCGAGGTGGAGTCGAGCGAGATGTACTGACTCTTATCGCCGTAGTTCGCTACGCATCCATCCGCCGTAAATAGCCCTTGAATGACCGTTGCAATGGAGGCTTTGTCGAGGTTGTAGATGGCGGGCGTGAAGCGCTTGCCATCGCTTCCCTCGTCCAGTACAACGTACTGCTTGAAGAGGTCTACAACGGGTTGCGAGCTGAAACTCAGGCGCGAAACCGAAGAGGCTTGCGTCATGCCTACATGAACGTCGCTTCCGTTGCCCACGCTACCGACAGCGCGGAGGGCGCGTTTTTGCAGGTTCACCTCTCCCGCGATTCGGTTAAGTATCCCCTTCTCTTCCGCCGCCATCGTGAGTATGACTATCTCTTGCATATTGCCGGAGGAGACGGAGCGGGTGAGGCAACCGTCGCCGAGCGCGACTCCGAGCGCAAGCGCGAAGTTCTCGCTGAGAGCGCTATGTCCGAAGCCCGCGCCTTGCAGGTGGAGATGTTCGCCGATGGCGAGGATTTCAACCGCGACATCGCCGCGCTCTTGCGTAAGAACTTGGTGGTTGCCCGTAATGCGAACCTCGAATCCGGCGCGAGTGCGTAGCC
>CAIJLM010000659.1 GCA_903821495.1 uncultured Chthonomonas sp.
ACAGCCATTTTCCCGAATGGAGAGGAGTGCATCCGAAAGGAGCGGCTATCCATGACCGCCGCCGCTTTGCAGAATGAGCTTCGCAACTAATCCCGACCATCCGGTCTGATGACTCGCCCCAAGCCCCGCGCCGTTGTCGCCATGAAAATACTCATGGAACATGATTAGGTCGCGCCATCGGGGGGCAGTTTGGAACCTGCCCATATTACCGAATACGGGTCGCCTTCCCCGCTCATCTTGAAGGAAAAGTCGTATCAGGCGTTGGGAGAGTTCGGTAGAGACCTCCCATAACGTAAGCATCTTTCCAGAGCCGACGGGATGCTCTACCTTGAAATCGCTACCGTAGTAGTAGTAGTATTTCTGTAGCGACTCGATTATCAGGTAGTTGAGCGGAAACCATACAGGACCCCGCCAGTTGGAGTTGCCCCCGAAAAGCCTTGTACGCGATTCGGCTGGTTCGTAGCCCACCTGATGAATCACGCCGTCCATCTCTATCTGATAGGGATGCGCTAGGTGATAACGCGAGACAGAGCGAATGCCATAGGGCGAGAGAAACTCCTCCTCGCTCAACAAGCGTTGCAGAATACAGCGGAGCCTCTCTGCATTGACCACTGAAAACATCCGCCTATCGCCAACGCCTGTCCGCGTGATGGAGGCGACGCTCTCGCAAAGGTCGGGGCGGTTCTTAAGAAACCAGTTGAGGTGGTACGTAAAGTTCGGCAGAATGTCTAGTAGCTCCGAATCTAGCGTTTCAACGGCGAAAAGCGGTATTAAGCCGACCATTGAGCGCACTCGTAAGTAGTGGCGCGAACCGTCTGGAAGATACAGCAGGTCGTAGTAGAAACTGTCTTTTTCGTCCCAGAGGTCGTCTCCGCTATCGCCGGACACCTCAGAGCGACCATTCATAGCGTGCGCGATATTGAAGAAGTGTTCTAGGAACTTGGTAGCCACATCCTCGTAGGCGTTGTTCCGCCGCGCCAACTCCAACGCAATGGCGAGTAGATTTAGGCAGTACATCGCCATCCAACTGGTTCCGTCCGACTGGTCTAACCGACAGCCCGGAGGCAACGGGGCGCTTCTATCGAATACGCCGATATTATCCAGACCCAGAAAGCCGCCCTGAAAGACGTTGCGCTCCTCCGAGTCCTTACGGTTTACCCACCAGGTAAAGTTCAAAAGCAGTTTGTGGAAGACGCGCTCCAGAAAGCGAGTGTCGCCTACCCCTGTACGTCGCCGTTCAATCTGATAGACCCGCAACGCCGCCCATGCGTGTACGGGCGGGTTCACGTCGCCGAGCGCCCACTCATAAGCGGGAATCTGCCCGTTCGGGTGCATATACCACTCGCGGAGTAGTAGGATGAGCTGATTTTTTGCAAACTCCGAGTCTATTACCGCCAATGCGACGCAGTGAAACGCTAAATCCCATGCCGCGAACCAAGGATACTCCCACTTATCGGGCATGGATATAACGTCGACGCTATCTACATTTTGCCAGTTATGGTTTCTGCCTTTTCCTCTTTCGGGGGGCGGCTCAGGCTGGGAGGGGTCTCCCGCCAACCACTTGCGAACGTTGTAGTGATAGAACTGCTTGTTCCAGAGCATTCCCGCAAACGCCTGACGTTGTACGGCGAGCATATCTTGGGAAGCGCCCTCTGGGGCGACTGTCGCGTAAAAAGCGTCCGCCTCCTTAATCCTGCGCTCTAGTATCTCGTCGAATGAAGCCCCAAAAGTCCCTGTAGCGGGCGCGTTACGGCAGAGGCGTAGTCGAACTGTCCATGTTTCGCCGGGGGCGATTTCCGCAGAGTAATGCGCCGCGAACTTCGAGCCTTCCTGCGCGGGATTGACCGCTGTAGCGTCTCCATCCACGACATAGGCGTGAAAGCCATCCTTTACGTAGGGGGCGGGATTTACGCCATGCGGGGGGTAGAGACGCGCAAAGTTAGTCTCATTCTCGGTGAAGAGTAGCTCCGCGCCGCCTCCATCGGGCTGACATAGGAGAGAGTAGGAGCCGAGCGAGTGATGTTCAGCCAGAACTCCCGTCTCTTGAGGGGCGTTGGCTTGTCCGTTCGGTTCCCGCGGGAGCGCGGTTATCTTGGGGCGACTCTCGTCGTATC
Organism: uncultured Chthonomonas sp.; assembly: GCA_903821495.1. Taxonomy (GTDB): domain Bacteria; phylum Armatimonadota; class Chthonomonadetes; order Chthonomonadales; family Chthonomonadaceae; genus CAIJLM01. The sequence continues at coordinate 2,115 of CAIJLM010000659.1, forward strand.
CCCATGCCCACGTATTACGAAACCAGAGGGTGGGAAGAAGATGTAACGCCGCTCGTTCCCCTCCGCAGTTATACGCCGATATCTGTATGAGAATGTCCTCCGTGGAGGCTTTTGCATACTCCACCGTAACATCGAAGTACCTATCATCATCAAATACGCCCGTATCTAGTAGTTCAAATTCGGGGTCGCCTGTTCCCCGGCATCGGTTCTCCTCGACAAGCCGACTATAGGGAAAGGGGAGCTGAGGGTATTTATAGAGGTACTTCATGTACGCATGGGACGGCGTGTTATCGAGGTAGCTATAGGACTCCTTCACATCCTCCCCGTGATTTCCCTCGCTACCTGTCAAGCCAAATAGTCGCTCCTTGAGAATAGCGTCGCGCCCGTTCCAGAGCGCCAGGGCGAAGCAGAGGCGTTGTTGGCTATCGCAAATGCCAGCCAGCCCGTCTTCGTTCCACCGATAGACCCGTGAACGAGCGTGGTCATGGGGCAGATACTCCCAAGCGGAGCCATCTGCGCTATAGTCTTCGCGCACGGAACCCCACGCTCTCTCGCTGACATAGGGGCCCCACAAGCGCCAATCCGCCGTTCGGTTATGCGTCTGTTGAAGGCGTTTCTCTTCTTCGGTCACAGCCCAATCAGGGTCGCTCATGTTGAGCCTCCCTCTTCTACACGCGCCGCCCAACCCCGCGCCGCCTCCATCCACCTACATACATCCTCCTGCGTGCGGTAGCGGAACCAGATGTCGCTCTCCTCGGCGTACTCGGTCTCTATAGGTTGAAACTGCTCTTGCAGGTACGCCAGTAGCGATTCATGAATTTTAGGCTGTCCGAAATCGGGAGGGGGCGCGGGGAGGCGGGCGATGACCTCGTTCTGTAGGGCGCGAACCTGTTCCAACTCCTCCACGCTGAGGGAATCGGTCAGCCTTCGGCGCACGCCCTCAACGAGTTGGGCGCTGGTTTGGGGAGAGGCGGAGCGTTGAAACACTATCTGAAACGAGGATCCCGCGAATCTGTTCGTTCCCATAGGGCTGATACGCACCCAGAACTGTAGATACTCCTCGCCCTCTTGACGTATCCATGCCAGCGTACCCGCCGCTTTCTTCTGAAAGCCGCGCCCCGCCGCCCATGCCTCCATCTCGCGTTGAACCAGCGCGGAGAACTCGGCAGAGGCGAGCGTTGTGTCTTCGGGAATAGAGGGGGCTTGCGGTTGGGGGACGGGAGGTTCGGACGGAGTTCTTTTCTCCTCCTTGAGTTCAGGCTCTTGCGCCCGCTCTTCACGAATCTCTCTTCCCGCTTGCCTAAGCAGAGTGGCTATCCTCTCTTGCGATACCTCTGAGCTGAGAGCGTAACGCGCCGTCTCGCGCCCTAAATCGTTGTAGAGAGCGAGTACGTTGTAGGCGATGCCGCTCTGAATCTCCGTCAGAAATTGGCAAAAGAGAATTTCATGCCACTTTCGTAACCCGCTACGTAGCCCCCGCTTGCAAAGAACGCCCTCTTGACCTAAAGATACGGTAGCCACGCTACTCAGTAGGCGAGAGAGAACGCCAGCGCCGTCGCGCCCTGTCTGCGTTTTTGTGTATGCGGGTGGCTCTTGCCATTGGAGGGGTGAAACCATTCGTCTCCTCTTTGGGAAATGCCTAACGAAGGAAAGCCCGCTCTACGCGACAGCGCATAGCGGGCTAATAGCGGAAGGTACCAAAAAAGCGTCTTAAAAGAGTCCGGGCGGAAGGTTCAGCCCGTCGAGGGTTCCTGTAATCTTCTCCATCCCCTTCTCCTGCTCCGCCTGAGCGACTGTAGAAGCCTCTTTCGCCGCAGTGACGATAAGGTCTTCGAGTAGTTCTACGTCGTCAGGAGAGCAGAGCGACGGTTCAATGTTGACAGAGATGAGGTGTCCGTGCCCATTGACAGTGACCGTCACCATGCCGCCGCCCGCTTTGCCCTCAAAACGCGCCGCCTGCATATCTTGTTGTAGTTTCGCCGCATCCTCTTGCATCTTCTGCGCCTGTTTCATAAGACGCATCATATCCATTCCGCCTCCACCGCCTCCCGGCATACCGCCAAATCGCGCCATACTCGTTACTCCATTCTAAAAATTCACGCCTGAGCGTCTCCGCTCTGAGGCATTTCTACCTCTTAATACATTCGCCATCGCGCAAGAAGTTCCTGCACAGAGGCGTAGTTCGGGTGTGACTCAAAGTTAAGCAGGTTTTCTGCCCGTTTAGTTTGCCTTAACGTGAATTCGGGCTTCCACATAACCTCACCCAACCTCTCCTTCGCAACGGAGAGGAGCCTTCCTGCCGTGAAGGCGCAAAAGAGACCCGTTTTACGGGCGCTTTTGAGACGCGCTTATCCTGAACTCACGTTTGCTTAAAAATATTACACACCCGCGTAGTTCTTATTAGGGGGTTCGCTCTCGCATAAGTGTATCTATTTAGAGAGACGCAAGGGGTATCACCAGTGCAGGAAGAGAGCCATTATCGCGAAGACAGAGAGCGCCGCGAAGAGAATCCAACCGCGTCGAAGTTGTCTCATCTGCGTCACTCTTCCCGACCACGCAAATACCGCATATCCCGCGGCGACGACCAAGAACAGGAGAAACACTCTAGGAAGCCCGTGGCGCAGAATAAGGGAAAACGCGCAGGAGAAGCCAAGAAACGTCGTCGCTTTGCCGACAGCCTCCATCCACACAGGGGGTTGCGAGTAGCCCAACCCTGCATCTCGCCGCCTAAGTAGAGTTCGAGTGCGTAGAGACGCGCCGATGTTCAAGAGAACATACATCCCTAGAAGAAGCCATGGCATCCCCACCGTCCCCCACACCGCGCCGCAAGTGAAGCGCAGTATCGGGTTGATAGTTCCGCTCAAAAGGATATTCGCTTGCCAGAATCGCTTGAGGCGGACGTAAGGAGAGCAGTACGCCCACTGACTTATCGCCATGGCAAAGAGGCACGCTCCCACTTTCCAGCCTACAAGAAACCCCAAAACCACGGTCAACGCAGTGAGGGCGAAGCAGGTCGTCCATAGTTCCCGCTTAACTTTTCGCTCTCTCTCAAGGGTAACATCGGTCACTTCGTTGTAGTAGTAGAGAACCGCCCAGAGTAGGGAGCCTAACGCCATCGTAGCGAAGACGGTGTTAGCGCGAAACTCCGCCTTCGAGAGATACGCGCCCGCCATAATCATCACAGGGGTCTTTGTAACTACCGGGATACGATGAAGAGGCGCAACCTCTCGCCAACCCAGCTGAGTTTCGGACTGGGCGGCTAGCGATGGCGCCTCGGATTCTTTTTTTAGCAGGGTCGGAGTTGTACTCGACATCTTCCGTTACCATGAGGGAGATTTAAGGAATCCAGTCGGCGATAAAGACGTTCGTCTCATGGGGAACTTTTCCGTGCCTATTCGACGCAAAGACAAACTTCTTCCCATCGGGGCTAAAGACAGGAAAACCGTCGAACTGGTCTCCATAAGTGATACGCTCAATCCCCGTTCCATCCAGATTTATCTTGTAAACCTCGAATTTGCGGCGCTTGGGGTCGGAGCGGTTCGAGGCGAACACGAGGGAGGTTCCGTCGTGCGTCCAACTCGGCGCAAAACTCGCCACATTGTCCTTGCTGTCGTTCGTTATTTGACGCACATTGGAGCCGTCCGCATCCATCACATAGAGGTCAAGCGTGGTAGGACGAATGAGATGACGCTTGAACAGAGAGGTGTAGTCCTCTTTCTGCTTTTCGGTTGTGGGGTAGTAGGCGCGGAAAGCGATATGCTTGCCGTCGGGAGACCACCAGGGACCGCCCTCATAACCCAGTTTTTTCGTCAGTTGATGCGCGCCGCTACCGTCAATGTTCATTATCCAGATATCAAGGTCGCCGCCTCTATCGCTACAGAAAACAATTTTCTTGCCGTCGGGAGAGATAACGGACTCCGCGTTGTAGCCCGGCTCCTCGCCCTGCTTTACGCCCTGCGGAAACACGACCTTCATATCGCTTCCATCAGGTTTGGCGGAGTATATTCTGTAGGTGGGATAGACGGGCCATACGTACCCGTGCGAGAAGTCTGGCTTGGGCGGACACTGGCTATCTGAGCCATGCGTGGAGGAGAACAGTACGCGCTTGCCGTTGTTGTACCACCATCCGCAGGTGGTGCGCCCCGCCCCTGCGCTCACCCGTGTCACCTCGGAGCCATCAATGTTCATGGTGAACTCTTGGTCGCAGGGATAGTCGCCGCGCTCGCTCTGGAAAATCAGTTTTTTGCCGTCTCTACGAAAGTACGCCTCTGCATTCTGCCCCCCGAAGGTGAGTTGGCGTACATTTGCGAGATGCACTTCACGCGGGTCGTGGAGGTCGGCGGCCTGTTTGGCGGCGGGTTTGCGAAGCGGGGCTGTCGCGCCTGCAACGCTTAGAACTGCGCCTGCAAGCAAGCAAAAGGAGAGAAAGGGTCTTTTCGTTAGTCCAACGGTCATTGTATCGCCTCGAAGGAAAAGGGTGGAGTCTGGAAGAGAGAAAATGGGCCCAGCGGGATTCGAACCTGCAACCAACCAGTTATGAGCCGGGCGCTCTGCCGTTGAGCTATGGGCCCCCAATTTCTTGGTTTATAGTTTACCTTTAGTAGCGCCGTATGTCAAGGTGAAACGATAAGACGATTCGCGTCCCTTAGGATTTGCGGAATTTTAGGCGGCGCTTGAGCGACTGCCACACGTTGAACGTAATTGGGCAGGTCGAGCAGTTATCTATCATCATAAGCGTCCGTGTGCGAAAGCCTCCTGCGTGTAGGTAAGGATAGTCGCGACAGGCTTGTGGACGCGCCTCGTACACAGAGCAACGGTTGTCCTCCCCAAGAAACGGGCAGGGCGTTTTCGCAAAATGCTTCGTTTTGTCTTCGGCTACCTGAACATAGCGTTGCGAAAGCTGCAACGGGGTTATGCCTAGATGCGTAGACAGTCGCTTGATGTCCTTATCGTCTACCACTATCTGCAAGGAGCGGCAGCAGTGAGCGCAGGTCGTACAGTCTATCTGCCGCCACACCTCGTCTGTAGTCTCCTGCACGATAGCGTCCAACTCTTTATTGGAGAGGTTAGAACCCGCCTTCAAAAACGTACGGAAACGGAAGTCTTCCGCCTCGTTGTGCCGGGAGTAGCGTTCGATGAGGGGGATTTCGCGTATAATAGGGTCGTTCTTCAAAGTTTTGCGCCTCTCAGATGCGAGTCAACTACAGGAACCGCTTACGTCGGGTAAGCGACGCCCTAACTCGTTTTCTATCTGGTACAATGTTCAATACAAAGTCGTTCTCGGTTGGGACAGACTCATTTTAGACGCTTTAGCGGCGTTCTGTCTACCTGCTATCCTCTCACACCGCCAATGAGCGTATATTAAAGGAGCCAATACATCATTGAACTATAAGACTCTCACACGAAGCCTCGCCCTCCTCTGCCTCGCTCTTTTCGCCCGTCCCGCGCAGGCGCAAGCCATTCCCGACGCGCCCTTCCAACAGGAGTATCACGAAGCCTACCCCCTGCCCACTGCGGGGGCGAACGATGTCAAGGCGCTCGCCTTCGATGGCGCGGAGAGGCTCTGGGCGGCGACTGCGGAGGGCGTTCGCTATCTCGACGGAGGGACATGGAAAACGCCAGAGGGCGGAGCGCGACTCGGAACGACCTACGCCCTCGCTCGCGACGCAAGCGGAACCCTCTGGGCGGGAACGTGGAATGGAATCTTCAAAGTTACTCCCAAAGCGGTCACGCCGAATGGGCTGACGGGTAGTCTTATCAATGCTATTCAAGGGAGTGAGACGCTCTTCGCGGGAGGACCTCATGGGGTATGGAAACTTACAGGCGGCAGGTGGGAGCCTGTAGTCGGTAGTTGGCACAAGATGGTTCACGCCGTACACGCCGCGTCCGCTAATCAACTCTGGATAGGAACGGGAAGCGGTCTCTATCTCCAATCTCTCGCCGCGCCTGCCGACACCCGCGTCTTTTCACGCCCGGATGTCCTGCTCAGTAGCGCCGTCTCATCGCTTACGCAGTTGGCGGACGGAACGCTCTGCATCGGCACGTCGGGCGGGCTAGACTTCTATAAAGGAGCGAAACGAGTTCGCTCTCTCACGGCGAAAGACGGTATGCCGAGTTACCGAGTGCGGGGCGTGGCGGAAGACGCGGAGGGACGACTCTGGGCGGCGACAGAGATGGGGGTGGTTCGCTACGATGCAGGAAAGTGGACGCTACGCCACAGCCGACGCTGGCTCTTGAGCGACGACACGCGGGGCGTAGCGATTGGCAAGGATGGAACGGCGTGGGTGGCGACATCGGCAGGGGTGGACGCGATTCGGCGCAAAAAAATGACACTCGCGGATAAAGCCGACTACTACCTACAGATGATACGGGCGCGGCACATTCGTCCGCCGGGGCTGGTAGGTCCCGCCGTGCTGGTAACGCCCGGCGACCTCTCCAAAAGTTTTATTGAGGACGACGACAACGATGGCGAACACACCGCCATGTACCTCGCGATGGAGTCTATGCGCTACGCTGTCACCAAAGACCCTGCCGCCCGTGACAATGCGAAAGTCGCCTTCCATGCGCTGATGGAACTCCAACGCGCCACTGGAACCGACCACTTTATCGCGCGTTCGATACTGCCTGTCAGCACGCCCCCCCGCCATGAGGTAGACCAGACTATCACGCCAGAGAGGGCGGCGGCGATGTATCTCGATAACCCCCGCGAAAAGCCTATTGAAAAGCGGTGGCTACCCACAAAAGATGGCAAGTGGTTCTGGAAGCGAGACGCGAGTTCTGACGAAGTGGATGGGCATATGTTCGGTTATGCGGTCTACTTCGACCTCGCCGCTACTGAGGACGAAAAGCGGCTTGTAGCCGACCAAGTAGACCGCATTATCGGGGGAATTGTGGCGCATGGCTACGTCTTGCAGGATATAGACGGTAAGGGGACGCAGTGGGCGAACTGGTCTCCTGCAAGCCTAAACGGGGATAAGACGTGGCGTGAGGAGCGATTTGGCAACAGTACGGAGATGCTCTCCTATCTCGGAGTCGCCTACCACGTCACGCAGAAGCGGAAGTACCTCGATGCGGTTCGGTATCTCGTGGAGAAACACGGTTACGCCAAAAACATGGCTTCCATGAGTTACGTCACGCCTTCCGAGTACACCCACATCAACGACGAACTGCTGGTGATGGTGTTTCATAACCTGTTTACGAATATCGCGGCTCCCGCCCTTGAACAGAGCGCCTTGACCGCTCTTCGTAGCTGGCACAAGACCTGTAGGCGCGACGGGATACCCTTCTACGACTTTGTGTTCAATCACTTCTCTGGTCAGCAAGTCCCGCTGGATAGGGCGATGGAGACTCTCCGCGACTGGCCCCTCGACCATATCGAATGGACGGTAGACAGTAGCAAACGCGCCGATGTTCAGTGGGACAGAACGCCGGGCGCGCCCGCGAACTTCCTTACGCGGATACTGCCGCGTAGCGAGATAGGGCTGTGTATGTGGGACCAGGAGCCGTACTTTGCAACGATGGGGCGAGGCGGAGAGCGTGAAGACCGCCCGAACGACTGGCTACTCGCCTACTGGATGGGGCGTTACTACGGAATTATCGGAAACCCACAGTAAAGCGATAGGCGCAAAGACCGCCCTGCCTGTATGGGCAGGGCGGTCTTCTTGTGTTCCGGTCAACCACGCTAATTGGTCTGCTAAGGGTTTTTTAGCCACGTTCTTGTGGTCAAACCTAGCGCTGTACGAAGTTCGCTTTCTCAGGGGTTGCGCTCTTCTTGCCGCTCTGGATGTACGCCGCCAGTTGGTTCAGTAGGCGCTTCTGTTGCGCCAGTTCCGCTTTGATGGAAGCGTTTTCCGCCGCCATCGTGGAGACTTTTGCGTTCAATGAGG
>CAIJLM010000660.1 GCA_903821495.1 uncultured Chthonomonas sp.
AGAGATGTCTTCAGGGACGCGCAGTCCGTGCGCCGCGAGAGTCTCTAAACAGCCAAGCGCTATCATATCGCTCGCGCAGAATATGGCGGTGGGCAGAGGCTTTTGATGGCGATTATCTAAGAGTTTTTGCACTATCTCTCGCCCAGCTTGGGCATTAAAATAGCCCGGAACGATGAGAGAGGGGTCTTCAGGGATACCCGCGTCTTGCAGGGCGTTGCGATAGCCTTGTAGACGCTCTCTTGCGCCAATGCGGTTATCCCCGCCCGTAATGTGCATAATGCGACGGTGTCCTTTTGAGATAAGGCACTGCACCATAGAGTATGCGCCGCCCATGTTGTCCGCTTCGATGTTCTTGATGCGCGGAACGAAGTTATCGCTATGGATGGAGACGAAGGGGGTGTGTTGCGGCATAGATTCCACAAATTCAAGCGAAGGGTTGGGCGCGATGAGAACTACTCCGTCAATGCGCCCGTCGCAGAATTGAAGAACCCGCTTCTCGTCCGCATTCCAGCTACTTATTGAGAAAATTGTGGCGTTTTGACCGTGTTGCGCTATGGATTCGAGTAGACCGTTCAACACCTCCAAAAAGTAGACATTGATTTCGTCTATGTCGATGACCGCCACAATGCCAATAGTGTCCATTCGGCGGCGTGACAGTCCGCGCGCGACCTGATTGGCGCGATAGCCCAACTTGTCCGCCGCCTCGATAATGCGGGCGCGGGTGTCGGGCGAGACCCGCGTGGACGAGCGCGCGCCGTTTAGTACAACAGACGCGCTCATAGAAGACACGCCTGCGCGCCGCGCAATATCCTCAAGAGTAGGGGCTTTTCCTCGTTTCATATTTATAAATATACCCGAATAGCTTATGAATTTATGGCTAAATCATAATAATTTAGCGTTAAATTATCTTAATGTTTTTCACCGTTCTGACCTACGCTAAAGCGGGTTAAGGTTTTTGAGAGGCGCGTTGAAGTCTGTCGGCTACCGCCATCCACTTTTCCCCTGACGGAAGCGCGGATACAACGATACTTTCCACTCGTGCGCTATCCAGCCGATGTAGCTCGGCGAAGAGACGGGAGGCGTACTCCTCCCCATTTTGTGGCATAACGACGACCTGTAGATTGGGATGGGGGGGCTGAGGGGTGAAGGTAAGCCATGCGATTTTCTGACCGCGCTGCAATAGCGATTCCACCTGCGCTGTTCCATCGTCTACAGCGAGAATGAGGGGCGTTTGAGGAGCGTAGTGCCGTGTGAGCATACCGGGCGAGAGTAGAGGGGCTTTTTCCGCATGAGCGAGAGGCGGAAGCCCGACCTGTATTTCGCCAATAACCGCTGAGATTTCAGCGGGAGTGATGAGACCAGGGCGCAGGAGGCGCGGCGGGTTTTCTACGAGCGAAAGAACGGTGGATTCGACCCCGCCAGAGGTTGCGCCGCCATCTAGTATCATCTCAATACGTCCGTCTAGCCCTTTGAAGACGTGTTCGGCGAGTGTGGGTGAGAGTTGATTAGAGCGGTTGGCGCTTGGCGCGGCGATAGGAACTCCTGCGCTACGTAGCAGGGCTAGGGCGATAGGGTGGTCTGGAATGCGTAGCGCTACCGTGTCGCCTCCTCCCGTCACAATGTCGGGGATTGAGGGGGCTTTGGGCAGGACTAGCGTGAGAGAACCCGCCCAGAAGCGTTGGGCTAATTTTTCCGCTGTCTCCGTCCACTCTGTGACCAACTTTCGCGCCGAAGCGATGTCAGGGACATGGACAATAAGCGGGTTGCGGGAGGGGCGACCTTTCGCCTCATAGATACGGGCTACGGCTTGCGGGTCAAGAGCGTTCGCGCCTAGCCCGTAGACGGTCTCTGTAGGGAATGCGACGAGCCCCCCCGCCTTTATGATGTCGCCCGCCGGTTGTATGAGGGCGGGGGCGGGGCTTTGGGAGTCAATAACGAGTATCTGTGTGCGTATTTTTGTCACAGCGTGGTTCCTAGTAGGGACTTGTTTTGGAATCAGCACTCCATTTCGCAAGCGAACGAAAAACGTAAAATACCACCCGCGCCCCTCTTCCGCCCTCGCTACGCCCTGCGGATACCCTCACCCAATTCGGGAGAAGGAGTTGTTAGGCGATGCTCGAAAATAACCGATTCTTTTAGAGTCCGCTCCCCGACGCGGGGAGGAGTTGGGGGGCGCGAAAGAGGTTTGTTTCTGGCGTTACCTTAGTGACACATAAATAGGCTCGGCTGGACAGGCGAGGCGTAGCGGCGAACGCTTTTTGCGTCCAAGCGCTCGGAAGAGGCGAGGTACTCACGGACGCTCTTCGCAAGTTGGAACGCCATAAGGGGCGGAACTGCGTTACCTATTTGATTAAACACGGAAGCCTCCGTTTTCGGGGTTAAGCGGACTTGGCGACACTCTCCGTGTAGGTTACGGCGATAGGTAGCGCAAGCATCCGCGTTCATTTCAAAACCAACCGTTGGGAAGCCTTCCGCCTCAAATCCTAGCGCAAGCCCTCCGCAACCCGCGAACAAATCGAGTACAAGCGGGGCTTCCTTTGGTTTTGGCGTTAGAGTTTCGTTGATTTGCGTGATGTAATCCATATTCTATTGTGGCACATATCACGGGGTCTGAGAAATCAGTTTGTGGCTCTCAAGAACGTAGGGGACGATAGAGGGGAACTCGTTGAGGTCGCTGAAATGGTAGTAGGTTGTTCCGTTCGGCATAAGGAGAACGAGGATACCGCCAAAGCCTGACATCCAGACCGCCATTATGGGGCGTTTTAGCGCAGGGTAGAGTTGCGGAGTCATCTGATACGCCCAGAAGCCGTTGTTATATTTGAGGGGGTAGCCCGGTACATCTAGACCTCTGTCAGCGGAGTCTTTTTGGAGGGCGGCGGCGAGGATTTTAGGCGAGAGCGCCTGTAGTCCGCCGATTTTGCCTCCGTCGTTGTTGAGAAGTTTCGCAATTTTGAGAATGTCATCCGGAGTTATGAATAGCCCATATCCGCCAAGAGCGCCTCCTGTCGGGCTGTTGTCGGTACGCAGAGAGGTCATCGCGCCCGCGCTCAAGCCAATCGGCGCGAAAATATCCGCGCACAGCATCTGAAACAGGTCGGCGTTCGTCCCCGCCTTCTGTTGGAGGAGGTTGTTCATGGCGGTAACAGCGATAAACGTATCAGCGGTGCGATAGACCCACTGCTTGCCAGGAGCGGCGTGGTTTGGAAAGTTCAAAGCGGCTTTAATTTTGTCTCTGTAGGTCTCTTTGAGGAAGAAGTTCTGGCTCATAGAGAGGCTGTCTTCGTCTGCCAGATAGGACGCGCTATCGTAGTTTCCCGTCGCCATGTCTAGAACGTTGTTGAATGTGACCTGCTTCCAGTCGCCTCGGCTCGTGGCTGTTTCTGGAAGGTAGTCTTTGATTTTTAGGCTGGCTACCGCGTCGCCGTACCGCTGCGCGAGTCGCATGAGAGCCACGCTTGCAAAGGCGGATTTCGCGACGGAGAAGGAGGGTAGACGCAACTCCGCAGGGAACGGATAGACCCCGTAGCGGGTGGGTTGCGCTCCGACATAGTGCGTTCCGTTGATGAATAATCCGTAAGCGGAGCGGCTTGCGGGGGTGGTTCCCCTCCCGAAAACAGCGATGTCCACCTTCGAGTTGGGAAAGTCTTTTGGCAAGTCGGAGAGAGGTTTTACCGGAATACGGCTACTTACCTCTTGCGCGTAGTTGTCCTTTATCGCGATAGCGTTGACGGGAACGCCATTTGTGTACTGGGCGGAGACCTGTCCCCACATATCGAACTTGAACCATGAACAGGTCTCCTGCGTTACCTGATACCGCACGTTCGAGACGCTTTTGCCGTTGAAGAGGAAGGTTAGCGAACCGTGATGCACGGCGTTCTGATTTCTCTGCACGAGCGAAAAGGGGAGAGAGCAACGAGACCAGCCGCTGTCGGTCTGTTCTTTCCAGATACGTCCCGCGCCCAGAAGCAGATTCCAGTAGGGATGTCCGGTATAGATTAGCCCTCGCTGTGCGGGTATGAGGTGACTGCCGCTCTGCACGAAGACGAAATCGAAAGGGGGTAGGTGTCTGCGTTGCACGGTAAAGGAGTAGCCGTATAGGTCTGTGACGGCGCGGAAGCCCCCCGCCGTATCGACTCCGTTGAGCGTTAGCCGCCCCTCAAAATCGTGTGGGCTTGGCGCGGCGTTTTGCGGGAGGGCGAAGGCGGAATCGTCTACGGGGGCGCTACTACTCCCCTGCGTCAGGTCTTTGTAGGTCAGGATAGCGCGGGAGACGCTTCCGTTTCCTGTAAGCGGGTCGCCGGGTACGATGGACTGAGCGTACAACCGCCCCGTTGAGAAGACGAGGGCTAATGTGGTGAGTAGGGCGAAGAGAGGGTTACGCCCCCTTGAAATAGGCTTTTGCATTCGTGATGAACTCCTCCCACACGCCTTCCGGCTCCCATATCTGGCTCATTTTGGAGTGCGCTTCCAATTCGTTTACATCCTCGCTGAGGGTATGGTAGAGATAGAGAAACGCGGAGACGCGCATATTCATGGCGCAATGTACGAAGACGCGGCGCTCTCGCCACTGGTTCATTATCTCAAAGAATGCCTCCAACTGCGCGAGTTGAGGCGCATCCCACTCCACCGGAATTCGTGCAAACTCCACTCCTAGCGCGTGTACTCGCTCCTCCTCGCCCAGAAAGTAGGGCGGTCTATCGGGCAGGAGAGAGAGTATCGCCTCGTAGCCCTCCTCTTGAATGGCGACGAACTGCTGGGAGTTAGGTTGGCCGCCGGAGCCGATACGTTCGGAGTAGGCGAGAAAATTTGTGATGGATTGAAGAGTCATGCCGCTATTCTACCCGATACCCCGCCCTTTACAACAGGGGGGAGGCTTACGGTATCATAGTTAAGAATATAAGAGGCTATCCCGATTAAATTGTGTTAAGGCGAGGAGAAGATAGGCGATGAGCGGCGATATAGCGGTAAAATTAAGCGTAGAAGAGAGAGGCGCTTTCGTGGAGCGTCTGGGGGCGAAAGAGTGGGAGGCGCGGCGTAGCGCCTTTGAGAGTCTCTCTCAGCAGGGCGCGACGGCGCTAGAGGTTTTGATAGCGGGAACCGTCCACCCGAACTGGCGTGTACGGCGGGGTTGCGCTGATTTGATGGATCATCTTGCCGATAGCCGATGCGTAGAGCCACTCTTACGTCTCTTAAACGACCCGGTAGTCGCGGTGCGCCGTCTAGCGCTTCACGCGCTCAGTTGTCAGAGGTGCAAGGTCTGTCCGCTAGAGGTAGACATCATTGGCAGTCTCAGTCGCCTCGCGTTAGAGGATAGCAGTATTCAAGTTCGGCGCGTTGCAGTGCATCAGTTGGGATGCCAACCGCCCGATGCTCGCGCCATAGAGACCTTGAAGAGCGTAATCGCAAACGACACCGACGCTAAACTACTTTCACGGGCGCGGTGGGCGATTTCCCAACACCAAGAGGCGCTGTAGACTATCACGGTAGCGCATTGGGAGGGTTCTTCCCTCACGTATTGTGTCAAACGAAACCTCCTTACTGGCAAGTCCCTCTCCGCTTCGGGGTGGATATCGGCAGGAAAGGGAGAGAAACAATCTATTCGATTTTGAGAGGAAAACAGAGCCATGACGACTCATTTTACAGGGCGGAGTAGCGAAATAGAGTGCGACGGATGCGCGAACTCCATTAAGCGGACGCTAGGCAAACTATCAGGGGTAGAGAGCGTCGCTGTGACGGTACAGACGAAGACGATAGAGGTCGCTTACGACAACGCCACGACGAATGAAGAGGCGATTAAAGCGCGGTTGGAGGGCGCGGGCTTTCCGCTTGAGGCGGCGGGGTGAGCCAACCTATCCAAACCCAACTCTTAATGCGCCTCTCCTCGCTAGAAGACCTCACGCCTCCCATACTACCACAAGGCTACACGCTTCGCGCCTATCAGGAGAGCGACAAAGAGAGCCTCGCGAGAACACTGAACAACTCTTTCCCCGGTATGGGGTGGAGCGGCGAGATGGTAGGAAAACAGTTAGCGGGCGACCCTACCGTCACTAAAATTTTTGTTGTAGTGTACGAAGGGGAGGTTATCGCGACTGCCTCTTCGCGCTATTTACAGGACAAACATCCCGGCGCGGGCTATCTTCACTGGGTGGGAACCGACCCCGCGCATCAGGGCAAGCGACTAGGAATGATTGCAAGTTACGCGGCGCTAGAGGAGTTTCGGCGCGATGGCTACGCGCAGGCGGTGCTTAATACGGATGACTTCCGTAAAAGCGCTATCTCTATCTACCTCAAAATGGGCTTTACCCCCGAATTTTCGGACGATTCGCACTCGGAACGATGGCAAAAAATCCTAGCGCAACTAGGCAAGTAACCGTCGGCGTTGCTACGCGAAAGGAACACGCACTATGCGGTCTCTCTTTAATGTTTGCGCTGTTGTCTGTCTGATTGGAGGGCTGACGCTCGCCGCTCACGCGCAGGAAAAGCCAGAACCTCCCAAACAGGAGGCTTCTTCGTTGAACAAATCTAAGGCTAATCCCGCCTCCGACATAAAAATCGAAGCCCTTTGGGATGGACGCAAAATCGTTCCGTTCAAGGCGCTGGACAACCCCAAGATGGTTCCCATGCTAGAAGCCGACTACCTCAACGATAGCGACTACGTGCTAGGCGTGACCCTAAACGGAGAGAGTAGAGCCTACCCGACTCGCTTCCTATGGTGGCATCACATTATCAACGACAGCATCGGCAAGGCGGAGAGCGGCGGGCAGGTTCCCATCGCCGTCACCTACTGTAGCGTCTGCAATACGGGCATCTGCTACGACCCTATACTCGACGGCAAGACCCTCAAAATAGACTTCTACGGGCTATATAACGGCGTAGTCGTTCTCTGTGAACGAGAGACGGAGAGCGTCGTTCTACAGGTAGAGGGGCGATTCGTTACGGGGGCGTTGTCGGGCAAGCAGCTTGCGCCAAAGCCCGCCCTCGACACGACGTGGGGAAAGTGGAAACTACTACACCCGAATACACTCGTCATGTCGCCTACGCCCGAGTTTCAGCGCTGGTACTCTCCCAAAGACCAACCGGAACCACGCGGCTACGACCGTTTCCCTGCGCCCTTCTTCCGCCCAACAGTGACGCGAGGCGACAAGCGCCTTCCTCCTTTCGATAAGGTGCTCGCCGTCACAGTTGTTCAGCCACAAAAGAAGAAAAGCGAACCCGAAAAGGTGATACGCCGCGCCTATCCCATCAAAGCGCTACAAGAGGCGAACGGCGTTCTGAACGATAGAGTTGGCAAAGTTTCCATGACCGTATTTCTCGATACGGAGACGGCGACTGCGAACGCATTTTCAAGCGTTCTGGACGGTAAAACACTCACCTTTGAGGCGCGTAAGCGCGACGACGGCAAGTATCTCTTCTACGATAAAGAGACGGAATCGCGCTGGAATATCGAAGGATTAGCCGAAGAGGGCGCGCTAGCAGGAAAAACGCTTGCGCGTGTCGAAAATCACCTCAGTCAGTGGTACGGCTGGTCTGCCTATTTCCCAGATACCAGTATCTACGGGCGCAAAGACTCGCCTCAGCCCGGCAACCCATTCGAGAAGCCGGAAGAGAAGCCGTAGCCCTCATCCCGCCCTTGCGGGCTTTCACATAACCTCACCCAACCTCTCCTTCGCAAAGGAGAGGAGTTCTTGTGGGTTGAGATTGGGAAGTTTGGCGCGTTGTTCTAGGGCGGGTTGCATTGCGCTTTTTTTCGCGCCTTTTCGCGCTTTTCGCGGTTAATTCCCAAAAGAGTGAACTCTTACTTCTGGGCGAAGGGATTGTCTGTAAGCGGAAATTTCGGTACGCCCTAAACATGGAGAACCTGAACGCGCCAAACTGTGGGTAACCTCCTTGTATACGGGTACAGCGCCACATAAGTCAACGTAGGGAGAAAATAGCGGCGTTTTGAGGTAAGGAGTTAAGAATATGGGTATCACGATAGACTTTACACCAGAGGAGGGGGCGCTACTGGAAGCGGAGGCGAATCGCCGCAGGGTAGACCCCACCGAGTATGTACACGCTCTAGTTCATAATGCGTTACAGGAGCGCGTTCTCTCTCTATTGGAAGACCGCGAACTGACGGAAAATGAGAAACAGTATGCGGCTTCCCTAGACCTGTCGGGCGTAGTTGAGGCGCTTTCATAAATGCCTACAGAGAGGAACGTCAAGAAATTGGCGGGTTTTGATAAAGAACTCCATACGGCGCTTCCGGCTCAGGAGGTACGCGAAGACATTAGAGAAGGCTATCCGTTTCGCAGTGCGCTACTTTCCAGAGGCGGGGAGATTTACGGGGCGCGCCGCGCCGTTGCCTCTGTTCGCTTGGACTCTCAAGGCGACAGACAGAACGCCGCCGCTCACGGTCTACTACTGTTTCGACGCTAATACCGTTATACTGGTTTCGGTGCAGGTTGCAGAGCGCAAGTAGGCGGACTACCTTCTTTCGCGTTTTTCGCGGTTAATTCTAAACTATCAGGAGTCGCAGAGTATGCACTGCCGTCGTTTTCGCCCCAACCCTATGTCTCGCCGTGAACTGCTCCAACAGAGCGCGAATGGCTTCGGCTCTGTCGCTCTCGCGGCGTTGCTTGCAGACCCCGCTTTTGCAGGGCTAGTCAGCGGCGACTCTTCCAACAAGACCCCGCTTGCGCCGCGAAAATCGCACTTCCCCGCCAAAGCGAAAAGCGTTATATTTCTCTTTATGGACGGTGGCCCTTCTCAAGTAGACACCTTCGACCCCAAGCCACGCCTAGCGCTGGAGCATGGTCAACGTATCAAACTCCCTGTACAGCCCACTCAGTTCGACGATATTGGCAACGTGCTAAAGTCCCCCTGGGAGTTTAAGAACTACGGCAAGAGCGGCATCCCAGTGAGCGAACTCTTCCCGAATGTCGCCACCTGCGTAGACGATATGGCGGTTGTTCGCTCTATGGTCGCCGACTTCTCAGAACACACCAACGCCAACTACTTCATGCACTCTGGTAACGGCTTGCAGGGCAGACCGAGCATGGGCGCTTGGGCGACCTATGGACTGGGAAGCGAGTGCCAGAACCTACCGGGCTTTGTCGTGCTGAATAGCGGACTAATACCTCCCGGGGGCTTAGACTGCTTCACCAGCGGCTTCTTACCCGCCAGCTATCAGGGTTCGCTTTTCAAAGTAGGGAAATCTCCTCTCTCCGACCTTGAGCGCATAGAGGCGACTCCTGAACTTCAAAAGAATAAACTTGCGCTGATGCACAAACTGGATAAGGGAACTCTCGCCAAAACGGGGGGCGACCCAAACGTCGAAGCGGCTATCCTAAACTACGAACTCGCCTACAAGATGCAGTCCGCCGTCCCTGATTTGATGGAGTTGCGCGGGGAGAGTCCCGCTACCCTCAAACTGTACGGAATCGACGAGGACTATACGCAGGTGTTCGGTCAGCAGTGCCTCGTCGCACGGCGTTTGGTGGAGCGCGGAGTGCGCTTTGTGGAACTTCTGTGCCGTAGCGTGGGGACGGACAGGTGGGACCAACACAGCGACCTCAAGAACGGGCATGAGCGTAACGCGAGGGCGGTAGACAAACCTATCGCGGGACTGCTGAAAGACCTGAAATCGCGAGGGCTACTCGACTCAACACTGGTAGTCTGGGCGGGAGAGTTTGGGCGCACCCCCATGGCTCAAGCGGGCAACGGGCGCGACCACAACCCCTTCGGCTTTACTATCTGGATGGCGGGCGGCGGCATTAAGGGCGGAACGGTCTACGGCGCTACGGACGACTATGGCTACTACGCTGTGGAGAATAAAGTCACCGTTCACGACCTCCATGCCACCATGCTTCACCTGATGGGCATGAATCATAAAAAACTGACCTATTTCTATGGGGGACGCGATATGCGCCTGACCGATGTTTCCGGCGAAATCGTGACCCCGATACTGGCTTAAAGGAGCGATATAACCGCGTGCTGACAGAAAACGAAGTTCGAGAGATTTTTCTAACCTCCAACGCCCTCCTAAACGGGCATTTTCGCCTCTCTTCAGGGCGGCATAGCGGAGAGTACTGGGAGAAGTTCTGGGTGTTACAACACCCGAACCACGTTCAGACACTCTGCGCCGAGATAGCGCGGCGCTATGAGGGCGACAACATAGAGGTAGTGCTGGGACCCACTACGGGCGGTATTCTCCTCGCCTTTGAGGTGGCGCGGCAGTTAGGGGTTCGCGCCCTCTACGCCGAAAAAGAGGGAGGAGACCGGCTATTACGGCGCGGTCTGGCGCTGGAAGCGGGGACGCGCACGCTTATTGTAGACGATATTATGACCTCTGGCGGCGCGGTGAAGGAGTGCCTTGACCTTGCCGCGAAGCATGAGGCGAACATTATCGGAACGGCGGTTCTGGTGGATAGGAGCGGTGGAACCGTGAACCTGTTCTCTCGACAGGAGGCTCTGCTAACGGTCTCCGCGCAGACCTTTGCGTCGGAAGAGTGTCCGTTTTGCGCCCAGAACCTACCGATTCAGAATCCCGGAACGAGCCACGTTAGGAAGTAGGCGTTTCTGTTGACAAACTACTGTTCGCCCTTATAAAGCGCGAACCCCCGCGCTTTACGTGTTGCAAAACCCGTACATTTATCATGCTCTATAGTCTCTCCCGCTATCTCGAAACGACCTAAACTCTCCATAATAGAGTAGAGGCAATTTGAGACTCTCAGGGAGAGACGCGATAATGGCAAGAGAAAACCAACTAGATATACTTAAACGGGTTCTGGACACCACTCCTGACTCCTTTCTCATTTTCAATGAGAAAGGGCGTTGTCTCTACGGAAATGTCGCTTGCCGTCAGCTATTCGGATATTCGTCGCAGGAGATGGAGCGCGTCTCCGCTGAGGACTTACTGCCTGCGCTGTTTCCTCAGCAAGATTCCGAGTGGGGGACGGGCGAGTGGCTGAAGTCGATGGATGACGAAACGCTCGGCATGACCTCTGAGGGGATGTTGATTCCGGTTCGCGTCTTCGCCTCCAATATCAAGACCCACTCTCCACGATACTACGCCTTCTATATTCAGAATATCTCCACCGAAAAAGAGTCGGAAGAGTTTATGCTACAGTTGGAGTATCTGGACACTATCACGGGGCTTGCGAATCGTCGCCTCTTTGTAGAGAAGCTCAACGCCACCTTGCGAACCTCTCAGGAGGAGGGGGGAGCGTTCGGATTGATGCAGATAGGGCTAGACCGCTTCAAGTACATTAACGACAGTTTCGGCTACGGATTTGGCGACCTGCTACTCTATGCGGTAGGGCGGCGTATTCAGGACTGCGTACAGCCGCGAGACATCGTCGCCTATCTCGGCGGAGACGAGTTCGCGCTTCTTCTCTCTACAGGCTCCACTGAGGAGAGTACGCTCGCTATAGCGCAGGATATTCAACAGAGGATGCAGTCTCCTTTCTATATAGAGGGGAAGGAGATATATCTCACCTGTAGTATTGGGGTCGCCCTCTATCCCGTTGCAGGAGAGACCGAGGACACGCTCAGAAAGAACCTTCACTCGGCGCTTCACCTTGCCAAAAATGCGGGGCGTAACAGTGTGCAGATATACTCCCCTGCGCTGGCGCTCCACGCTAAAAAGATGTTGCGTATGCACGCGGATATGCACAAAGCCCTCGAAAACGAGGAGTTTTTACTCTACTATCAGCCGCTTGTAGAGTTGAAAACGAACAAAATAAAGGGGATGGAGGCGTTGATTCGCTGGAAGCACCCCGAAAAAGGCATGGTCTCTCCCGGAGAGTTTATAGGACTGGCGGAAGACAACGGGCTTATTCTGGATATTGGCAAGTGGGTGATGTGGGCGGCTTGCGAACAGACGAAACAGTGGATTGATATGGGATTCTCGTTACGGGTTTCGGTGAATGCCTCGCTCAAGCAGTTGCTGGAGCCGGACTTTGTGGAAGAGGTTCTCTGTACGCTAGAAGAGACGAGGCTTCCCCCTGCGGCGCTAGATATTGAGATAACGGAGAGTCTCGCTATGGAGCAGTTCGATACGGTTGTACTGAAACTTCAAGCCCTGCGAGAGTTAGGAATTCGCGTCTCTCTGGACGATTTTGGAGCGGGCTACTCTTCGCTCAACTACCTGACGACTCTCCCGCTGACCAAAGTGAAGCTGGATAGAGGGCTAGTGCAGTTTACTCACGGAGAGCAGAAAGAGGCGCGTCTAGTGAACTCTATTATTCAGATGGCGCACCAACTGAATCTTGAGGTAGTTGCGGAGGGCATTGAGACACAAGAGCAACTAGATATTCTAAAGGCGCAGGGTTGCGATACCATTCAAGGCTACTACTACAGTAAGCCGCTTCCCGCCAAAGCGTTTGAGCAACTACTTTGGGCGCAACCTTGGAATCTTCGCGCCCTCGCCGCATAACGCTACGCCAACCACTCGTCAAGGCGTTCGCGAATAAAAGCGTCGTCGGCGAGATGAGGGTAGGCGCGGTAGACTCGGTCTATCTCCTCCGCTTGTCCCGCGCTCAACCCCTCTTCCGGATTGAGACACCAGACACCCTCTAGTAGCCCCTGCCGTCTGAGTACCTCATGGATTCCCGCGATACAGCCCTTAAAGCCGTTGGCGGCATCGAAGATGGCGGAGTTCCAGTCGGTAGTTTCGACGCTACGGCTCAAAAAATCCGCGGGGACGGCTCCGCCAGTTCTCGTAACGGCGTGGCATTCCGCCAACAACTCCACCGCTCGCTTCGTTCCTACCGACCAGTGTCCCAGTAGCCCCCCGACTATGCGCCTCTCCATCTGATTACCGTTCACCATAAACCGATAGGGGGTCAATAAATCCATCACGATGTTGTCGTCGTTGCCAGTATAGAGAGCGACATCCTCGCGCCCCGCTTCGGCGAACGCCCGCACTACGTCCAGAGTCTGGTAGCGGTTGAACGGCGCAATTTTTACGGCGATGACCCTCTCTATCTCCGCGAACCCCCGCCAGAACTCATAAGGCAAAACGCGCCCGCCAACGCTTGGTTGGAGGTAGAAGCCGATGATGGGAAAGGTTTTTGCGACCTCTGTACAGTGCTTGAGGAGGTTCGCCACGCTTGAATCTCGTAGCGCGGAGAGGCTTAATAGCCCTGCGTGAAACCCATAGCCTTGCGCGATTTCCGCCTCCTTTAGCGCCTGTTTCGTCTCGCCACAGATACCTATAACGCGAAGAAGAGGGACTGACTGCATTTCGTCGGCGCGATTCACCTCTTCTTGCGCCAGAGCGAGTAGCCGATGATAGGTGTTGTACGCCGCTTCGCGAATGGCGAACTGAGTGGTATGCACGCCGACGGCGATACCCCCCGCGCCAGCCGCCGCGTAGTAACGAAAGAGGGCGCGTTGCCTCCGCTCATCTAGCCTGCGAGCATCGTTGAGGGCGAGTGGCATAGCGGGGATAACCACTCCGCGTTGGAGCGCGGCGCGTGTGGAATCGGGGAGAGGCATGGGCTAAATCCTTATTCTTACTGTAGCTGCTGACGCTCACTTTTCCCCCTACCCTGAGAGCGATTTTTTATTCGCCATGAGCAAGTAGGTTAGCGAAAGCCTTAGGCTATTTCGCCCCTGAACCGAGATACTTCACGAAGAAGGTTCTGAGCGAAAACACCGCGACGGGCGGAATAACGTGTCCGGACTCCCAGCGCTGTACGTTCGTCTTTTCGTCTACGCCTGCGGCGGCTAGAAGGGCTTTACTCGCTTCCGGCGGGATAATCTCGTCGTGATTTGCGACGATAATGAGTAATGGGCGTGGTAGAATACGCCCTACGTAGTAGATGGGGTCTGTGATGTCTACCACCTCTTCGATAATTTTCATCGTTTCAGGAGTCTGTTTTAGGGGCCAGTGGGCTTTTATGACGGGGTATTTGTCTATGTTTTTCACGATGTCTAGTAGCCCGCCTCCCGGAACCGCAAGGCAGAAGCAGGCGATACGCGCCTCAACCCCCCCCAACACAGCGCCCAGCATTGCGCCTTGACTGAACCCCATGTAGCCTATGTTATCGCTTTTAATGTCGGGGCGCGACTGTAGATAGTCTACGCACCTCCGCAAATCCACCACGCTCTGCACCCATCCATCCCGCATACGGAACGAGTCGGGCATATGTATCTCGCTACTCACGCCGGTATGCGCTCTGTCGCCATGATACTGCGTGTCTATGGAGAGGGTGGCGAAGCCCGCTTTTACCAACGCTTCACTGATAAAGACGATGTAGGAGGTCTCTTTATGTCCGCCTGAGCCATGTACAAGAACTACGGCGGGGTAGGGGGCTTTGCGCCCTTTCGGGAGGGAGAGAATGCCCGGAACGCGCTGGTCATGTACGCTGTCGAAGGAGAGAACGTACCGGGCGCGAGTTGCGTTTTCATCTTTGAGTTTTTGCTTTATGTTGAGCGGAAGGCTCTTGTCATACGCAAAAAAAGTGAAGCGCCGCGCCTCCGCTTGGTCTTTGGGAGGGGGCAGTTCAAAGCGGGAAGACTGAGCGAGAGCGGGAAGATAGCATAGAGCGATGAGTAGCGCGATAAGCGTGAAACGCAAGGTGAAACCTCCAAGTTTTGTAACTACTCACGCTTCCCTCTTCGACGTATTTTCTGAAAACGCCTGTTTTCCCATTCGGGAAAATGGCTGTTTTTAAGAAACTATTGGGATTAGGGGCAAAAGTTTCTTGTTTTATGCCACTTTCTCGTTCGGGAAAATGGCTGTTTTCAGGAAACTTTCCGCAAAAACGGAGCGTGAGTAGTTACCAAGTTTTAACTAAAGCGATGCGTCGCCGTGGGCATAAGGTAGACGCTAAGAACAATCAGCAGGGCGAATATGAGCAGGTATTGCAGGCGCGTTCCGCGCCAACTCAGCGCAAGCCGCGCCACGAAATAGAAGAGATAGACACACCATGCGAGCATCGCTGTGAGGGCGTGGGGGTCTTCTAGCCACGCTTTGGCGGGGTGAGACAGGCTAGGGTCAAGGGAGCGAAATATGCCTAACAGTAGCCCCAGCGTTAGTAGCGGCAGAGCATACGCGGCGGCGTGGTAGGCTGTTTTGTCCAGAGTCTCTAGCGGCGGCAACTTACGAAAGATCGCGTTTTTACGGTGTTGGCGTAGAAGTTTATTCTGAATGAGATAGAGTATCGCGCAGACACTCGATACCGCGAAAATCCCGAAACTTGCAAGGGTGGTAATAACGTGTAGGCTCACTAACCTTCCCAAGAGAATAGGCGTATCGGCGATGGGATGTTTGGCTTGTAGGAGCGCGGCGAACAGAACTAGGCACGCCGTAGAGACGACTATCGCGCCGACGGCGGGTAGGCGTTTGCGTGGTTCCAGCGCGCCAAACGCTAACGCTATCGCCCACGCTGTCACCGATAGGCTTCCGAACGAGCTTGCGAACGGCGAGCGGCGGGTGGTCATGCACCATGCGCCAATCGCGCAGAACTGCATAAACGCGCCCAGAAAGAGCAGGGGACGGGCGAAGCGTCCAAAGTTCTGTGGCGGAACCGCGCTCTCGCCGAGTGCGGGGGAGGCGGGGGCGAGTAGAAACGCAGTCGCGCCGTAGCACGCCATAGAAGCGATGTAGCACACAAAGGCGATAGCGGTGAGAATGGAGGGAATCATTAGTTCGCCTCCTTCTCATTAGAGAGGGATGGCTCTACGCCCTCCGTTGTGGCGCGGGATTCGGCTAGCCCGAATATCTCGCGGGTTGCGCTAAAGAGGTCGTATCGCTCCTCATTGGGGCTACCTTCGGTCTCTCTCTTGAGGCGTAGTACGGGTTCTCTCGCTACGTGGTTCATCATCGCAAGCGTCGCCGTTTCGATGGCTTGCCACTCTTTTTCGGGAAGGTGGCGCAGTTTAGCGCGTAGCAGGGCGAGGTCGTCCTGCCGTATTCGTTCAAGTCGGCTCTTGAGTTCAGAGATGACTGGAACCGCCGAGCGTGAGCGATACCACGCCATAAACCTCTCTGTTTCGTCTTGCGCTATCGTTTCGGCGCGTTGCGCTTCCGCTAAACGTTGCGCTCCTTCTTCTTGCACTACGGCTTGAAGGTCGTCTATATTGTAGAGAAAAACG
Organism: uncultured Chthonomonas sp.; assembly: GCA_903821495.1. Taxonomy (GTDB): domain Bacteria; phylum Armatimonadota; class Chthonomonadetes; order Chthonomonadales; family Chthonomonadaceae; genus CAIJLM01. The sequence goes on from CAIJLM010000660.1 coordinate 16,087, forward strand.
TTGTCCAACTCCTCAACGTGCGGGTCGATGTCGCGAGGAACGGCTATGTCGATAAGAAAGAGGGGTTTGCCCCTTCGTCTTTTTATGATGGGCTGTAGCATCTCTTTTCGCACAATGAAGTGGGGCGCGGCGGTGGAGGCGATAACAATATCGGCGTTCACAAGTTCGTCAGGGAAAACGTCGTAATGTACAGCGCGTCCCCCGAATGCGTCCGCCATCTGTTTGGCGCGTTCAAAAGTGCGGTTCGCAACGACGACGCTTCGCACGCCATTACTGAGGAGGTGACGGGCTGTGAGTTCGCTCATCTTGCCCGCGCCGAGTATGAGAACGGTGGCGGCGGAGAGGTCGGTGAACATATGCGTTGCGAGGTCTACGGCGGCGTGACCTATGCTGAAAGCGCCGCGCCCTATGCCCGTCTCGTTCTGAACGCGACGGCTAGTTGTGATGGCTTGTTGGAAGAGATTTGTGAGGATGCTTCCGATGGTCTCCGTCTCTTGCGCTACACGCAGGGCTTGGCGCACCTGCCCTAGTATCTGCATTTCGCCAATTATCAACGATTCTAGTCCGGACGCGACTCGCATAAGGTGTTCCGCCGCCGCCTGTTCCGACTTGAGGTAGAGGCATGAGGAGAACTCGGAGCGGGAGAGGTGATGGTAACTTGCGAAGTAGTTCGTAACGAGGTCGTGCGCTTTTTCTACCGTGTCGCTGTCAATCATCGCGTAGACCTCTACGCGGTTACAGGTAGAGAGTAGAACCGCCTCGCGCACGCCCTTATGCTCCATGAGGGCGGTGAGCGCCGACGGAAGCCGATGTTCCGGTATGCTCAACCTCTCGCGAACGTCAATGGGCGCGGTATGGTGACTAATTCCGCTCAGAACAAAAGGCACGCTCTAATCTCCTGTCTCTCTCGTTGGGGAACTAACCGCGAAACACGCAAAAAATGCACAGTACAACCTACTCTTTCTCAAGGAGGCGAAAGGCAAGTTCTCTCGCCTCACGCTGGTTACCTTCGCGTAGCAGGGAGCAAATGTCGGCTTCGCCCGCTAGAACCCGTCGCGCTAACACGCTCCGTTCAGAAATTGGAACACTCATCTTCATATAGTCGCGAATCTCGCCCATAAGTTCCACATACGCGCCATATTCGTCGCCAAAGCGCTGGTCTAATTCGGCGGTAATCTGTTGGGTAAGAGCAGGGAGGCTTCCCCCTGTTGTGACGCTTATCTCCAAATCGCCTCGTCGTAAAGTGGAAGGAACGATAAAATCCCCGTCCGCTGGACTGTCCGCCACGTTCACTAAAAGAGAACGCGCTTTCGCGTCCTGCGTGACCTGCGCGTTGACGGCGCGGCTATCCGTCGCGGCTACAACCAGAAACGCGCCCTCTAGCGCTTTTTGGGAGTAGGGCGTAAGAAGGATTTCTAACTCGCCCGCCTCAGACCGCGCCTGTAGATTAGTGGTTACACTTGGAGCGACTACTCGCACCGTAGCGCCCGTATTCAGTAAGCCGATAGCCCTACGCTCTCCAACGGAACCGCCTCCAATAACCACACAGAGTCTACCTGAAATATCGAGATGTATGGGATAGCGTCGGCTCATATAGCCTCTTCTGCAAAAATACGGGCTATCGTCGCTTCCAGAGTCCATGCGCTTCCCTCAGCGTGGAGTTCCGTGTGTCGGGCTCTGTTGAGAGACAACCCCGCGTTTTCTATCGCAACAAGCGTATCATTATACATAGAGATAGGTAACTTCATCTCATAGCGCGAAAGAAGCGAGTCGACAGCGCCAAGTAGCGCGACGGAAAACTCAGCCTGACGCGCCTCTGCAAGGAGGGCGGCGACATAGTTGATGCAGTGCATGATATTGTAGAGGTCGCTTAGCTTCTGATAGCCTCGCAACGCCCTTTTATAGTAGTCGAAAGCCTGTGAATACCGTTTCCGCCCGTGTTCCGAAGCGCCCATGCACATATCAATAAACGCTACGCCGCGTATATCGTTTATCTCTTTGCGTATCTCTGAACTCTCTTGATAGTAGCGTAAGCCCTCCTCGAACTGATGGGCTTCCGTCGCTAATCCGCCCAGATTCGACAACACTCTCGCTAAGACGCTCTTCTGATTGTTTTTCCGTGCGTACTCTATCGCAAGATTATAGCGCCGCTGGGCTTCTTCCGGCTGTCTCAAATCCGAAAGGGTATTACCTATATTGTTATGCACTAGCGCAAGAATCTCGGTGTCGCCGGTCTCCGCGCACCTCTCTATACAGTTCTCAAAATAGCGTATCGCCTTGGGGTAGTCGGTGTTCAGCATACAGAACATACCCGCGCTATTCAGTAAGGCGTAGAGATGTTTGGCTTCGACAGAGTTTTGGTTTTCAAGCGCCTGCTCTATCCAGCGTTGCCCCTCGTAGAGGTAACCGCGATAGTGCCAGAATCGAACGAGCGCTTCCAGTAGCTGATATTTCTGGTTGTTTGAGGGCGCGTTCTGTATTGCGAATCTTAAGTTGTCATGCTCCGCCTCAAATTTGGGAAGCCACTGGCTTCCCTCCGCACCTTGAATTTTGGGTTGCCCTGTTTGCGCGAACTCCAAGCACCACTGGAACTGCCTCTCCTGAAACTCTTGCTTCTCTTGCGCCTCGTCTAGTTTTTCTAGGGCGTACTCTCTGAGTGTCTCTAGCATACGGAATCGTCTCTCTCCGTTCTCCTCCTCCTCCGCCAGTACCAGAGAGCGGTCGATTAGCCGAGAGAGGGGAGAGAGCGTCTCCTCCATCCCGCAGACCGCCTCCAACGCCTCTAGGGTACACCCGCCTCGAAACACCGACATACGCCGAAACAGAACGCGCTCCTCCTCGTTCAGAAGGTCGTAACTACCGTCTATCGTCGCTCGAAGGGTCTTGTGGTGAGGCAACGAGGTTCGGCTACCGCCTACCAATAGGCGGAAACGGTCGTTCAAACGCTCCTCTATCTGCGACAAGTTGAAGAGGTTCAGACGCGCCGCCGCCAACTCTATCGCCAAAGGAATACCGTCCAGATGGCGGCAGATAGTAGCCACTAACTCCGCGTTGTCCGCAGTTAGTTCAAAGTCGGGGCGATGCTGACGCGCACGCTCTACCCACAACGCAACCGCGGGGGAGGTTTGGGGCGCTTTGGTATCCGCAATACGGGGTAGCGAGAGAGGGGATACAGTGAAGGCTCTCTCCCCGGTTATCCCGAATGTCTCTCTGCTTGTAGCGAGGATATGTAGTTTCGGGCAGTTTTCGAGTAGCCACTCCACCCACTTCGCAAGCGTCTCCATGAGGTGTTCGCAGTTATCGAGTATCAGCAGGGTCGGTTCCTCTTGCAACGCGGCTAACAACTCCTCCTCAAGGCTGTGACTGGAGGAGGGCTTTCTGCCCAGAGAGGAGAGGATGGTCAAGGGTATCATGTCCTGCGCGGTGAGGGAGGCGAGGTTCACCTGCCAGATGCCGCCGCAGAAACTCTCTCCCGCTTCGCACTGCAAACTATACCCCGCCTGATGCGCTAGTCTCGTCTTTCCAATCCCTCCCATTCCTAGAACTGTGACCAAGGGATGCGCCATTACGAGGCGTTTCACCTCCGCCAACTCCTCCTCACGTCCTACTATCTGAATGAGAGGACGGGGTAGGGTGTGGGCGTTTGAGCGTGTAGCGGGTTCGGCGGTCGCGGTGGAGGCGGGTGCGGAGTAGGGTGTGGAGGGAGTTGTCCCCGCTCTCTTCTGTTGACTGACCTCTCTTAGTTTCTGGTAGAGAGCGGTAGTTTCCGGCGAGGGCGAGATACGTAGGTTCTGTTCGAGCCGTAGCCTAAGTTCTCGGTAGACTTGGGTGAGTTCTGCGAAGTCGTCCTGTTTCGCAAGAGCGAGCATGAGGTTACGGACGAAACTCTCCTTGAGGGGGTCGCACTGCGCCCCTCTTTTCAAGATGGGTATAAGCGCGTCTAATTGGTCTGTCTGTAGCAGGTGGGGAGTGACGCTATCTATGGCGGCGAGGAAGAGGTTTTTCAACTCCTCGGCGGGCTTCTGCAACGACTCTTCCGTCACCCCCTCCAACAGATGACCTTGGTATAAAGAAATAGCGCGAAGAAGGTCGGTAGGGGATTGGGCGGGGCTTTGCGCGTTCGCTACGAACTCTAAAACGTCGGCTTGCGCCCCCTCTAAATCGATGCCAAGCGTTCGCGACGAGGGAGAGAGGATACGGTCTCCTTCCTCGCCAAGCGATTTTCTGAGGTCGTTGAGGCTCTGGCGAAGACTGAGCCGCCCCTGCTCTTCGAGGCTGTCGGGCCAGAGAGCCCCTGCAACCCAGTCGCGTTGTATGGCGGCGGGATGCTTGAGAACGAGGTGAGCGAGTAGGGCTTGCCCTTTGCGTGTGCGAAGGCGCGGTATAGGCTCGCCGTTTACCCATACCGCAAAGGTTCCTAGTAACTGGATTTTTAGAACAGGGTTTTTCATCCGTGAAGCGTTTCGCTGATGTCACCTTGCATTGGAGTAATCAGAGTAGATAGGTCTTCTCTAATTGTACAACGTTTTCGCCGCTAAGACAACGGCAAATATAGGCGTATCTAACGATTTTGACGTAAACCGCTCTTGAGGCAGGAGTTTCCTCGTCTTGAGGCGAACGAGTTCTTATCTCAAGGCGGAGGAAGCGGTTATGTCTATATTGAGCGAAGAGCAAAAAACGAAGTTTTATCAGGATGGCTATCTGCGTTTCGGGAAAGTGTTGGAGACGCAACAGGTGGAGAGTTTGCGGGACGAATTGGATAGGATAACCAGAGACGAGCGGGAGCGTGAAGACTACTCTAACCTACCCCCTGAGTTCGCCTTCGGTCATGACCGAAAAGGGCAGGGCAGAGAGAGTAGGGAGGTTCGCGCTATTCATCAGTTTGTGAATATGTGGAAGGTCTCGCCGCTGTACGCCGAGATTATTCGTCAACCGCTCATAACGGGCGCGATACGCGAACTGATGGACGATTCGGCTATCCGAATTTGGCACGACCAGATAATCTCAAAGCCGCCCGGCGACAACGCGCACTTTCAGTGCCACCACGATTTCTACTTCTGGCCCCTTGACCGCCCGACGATGATAACCTGCTGGCTCGCTCTCGATGACGCGACACCGGAAAACGGCTGTATGCACGTTGTGCCGGGTAGTCACCGCGACCCGCGCTTTCAGCCGCCCGACTGCGACCTTTCGGCGGATATTCACCTTTCGCCTGTTCCGATGGGGGCGGGGGAGCCGGGAAGCCTCTACAAGGAGGCGCGGACTTATGGCGTAGAGAATACGAGTCCTGTGCGCCTCAAGGCGGGGGAGTGTATGTTCCACCACTGCTTGAACTATCACCTTACACCCCACAATGTCACCGACCTTCAGCGACGCGCCTTCGTGATGATTTTCATGCCGGACGGAACGCTCTATAAACACGCGCAGTCGCCAAACCATCCCTGCACAAACTACCTGAACCTTGAAGACGGCGCGGCTATGTCGGGTGATTCGTTTCCCGTAGTGGGCTAATTCTGTCGCGCTTAGGAGGCATTTACGATGTTTGTCAGGCTGAAAGGGCTACTCATCATGCTGTTTTTGACGCTTCCCGCGCTACTACCCGCTGTGTCGTCGGATAGGCTCTGGTATCGCCAACCCGCGACGGTGGCGGGCGAGGCGGAGAGCGGGTTTAGTTGGCAGAACTCGAAAGCCTTTTCACAGGCGTTGCCGATAGGCAATGGAAGGCTTGGCGGGATGGTGTTCGGGGGCGTTAATACGGAGCGAATCCTACTGAACGAGGGCAGTATGTGGTCGGGCTATCCGCAAGACGCGGACAACCCCACTGCCCTAGAGTATCTTCCTCAGATACGTAAACTGCTTTTCGAGCGTAAGTACACCGAGGCGCAGGAGATGACCTATCGCTATCTCGCGTGTAAGGGAACGGGTTCTGGAGGGGGCAATGGCGCGAACGAGGCGTATGGCTCTTACGAACTGCTGGGCAACCTCACTCTTCATTTCGACCATAAGGGGGAGGCGAAGGAGTATCACCGCGAACTGGATTTGAGCGCGGGCATTGCAAAAGTCACCTACCGTATTGGCGACACGACCTATACTCGCGAAGTTTTCGCCTCGCATCCCGCGCAAGCGATAGTGATACGGCTGACCGCGAGTAGGGCGAACGGGCTGAATTTCGACGTAGCGCTGAATCGTCCTGCGGGAGCCTCTACCGACGCGCAGGGCGATACGCTTACTATGCACGGTCAATTCTCGAATGGTAAAGGGATAGGGTATATCTGCTCGCTAAAAGCGATAGCGGAGCAGGGTACGGTTCGGGGAGGCTTGCGAATAGCAGGCGCGAAGGCTGTGACGCTGATAGTCTGTGCCAATACGGGCTTCCACAATCCTAAATACGCCGAAAATTGCGCGAAGAGTATGGAGACAGCAAGCCGAAAATCCTACGCCGCCCTCAAGCGAGAGCATATCAAGGATTACCAGTCGCTGTTCAACCGCGTTTCGCTCGACTTGGGGCGCACTCCTAACGCAGAACTGCCCACCGATGAACGCCTCGAACGCCTCCGCAAAGGCGAAGAAGACCCTGCACTCGTTAGCCTCTACTTTCAGTACGGACGCTACCTACTCCTTTCGTCTTCGCGCCCCAGCGGGCTTCCCGCCAATCTACAGGGTATCTGGACGGAGAGCGTTCAGACTCCTTGGAACGGCGACTATCACCATAATATCAATGACCAGATGAACTACTGGGGCGCAGAGACGACCAACCTTGCGGAGTGCCACGAGCCGTTTATTGAGTATATCAAGTCGTTGCAAGAGCCGGGAAGCAAGACCGCAAAAGTTCACTACGGCGCGAACGGCTGGGTAGTACATACCATCTCGAACATCTGGGGCTACACCTCGCCGGGCGAACATCCTTCGTGGGGGCAGTTCCCGACGGCGGGGGCTTGGCTGTGCCTTCACCTCTGGGAGCATTACGCTTTCCAGCCCGATAAGGTGTATCTTGAAAAGGTCTATCCTACAATGAGAGCGTCGGCGCAGTTCTACCTCGACTTTCTAGTAGAGGATCCGAAAAGCCGCTATCTCGTGACCGCCCCTTCAAATTCGCCGGAAAACATCTTCCGCACAAGCGACGGGCAGACCGCAAGCGTCTGCATGGCTCCGAGTATGGATATGCAGATAATCTACGGGCTATTTTCCCACTGCATTGAGGCGAGTAAGATACTGGGCATTGACTCTAGTTTCGCGAAACGGCTAACCGAAGCGCGGGCTAAACTTGTTCCTCCACAGATTGGCAAGCATGGGCAACTGATGGAGTGGATGGAGGATTTTGACGAGACTGAGCCGGGGCATCGGCATATCTCGCACCTGTTCGCGCTTCATCCGGGGAACCAGATAACGTATCGCGGCACGCCGGAACTCGCCCGCGCCGCCCGTATCTCTTTAGAGCGACGTTTGCAGGGCGGCGGAGGGCATACAGGATGGAGTAGGGCTTGGATTATCAACTTCTGGGCGCGGCTTCACGATAGCGAAAAGGCGCATGAGAACATCATCATCGCGCTCCTTGCGAAGTCTACGCTACCAAACCTTTTCGATAACCACCCGCCTTTTCAGATTGACGGAAACTTTGGGGGAAGCGGCGGTATCGCCGAGACGTTGTTGCAGAGCCAATCTGACGAGATAGAGTTGCTTCCCGCTCTTCCCAAAGCGTGGGCGACTGGTTCCGTCAGAGGGCTACGGGCGCGAGGCGGTTTTGAGGTATCAATAGCGTGGGAAGGGGGGCACATCCGCTCCGCCGTGATAACCGCGAAACAGTCGGGGACGTGCAGAGTGCGTACACCTATTCGTATGGTTTTGCACGGCGCAACGGCGCAAAACGCTGAACCAACCGTCCTTGTCTTTGAGACGAAAGCGGGAGGGAAATACACTCTGGAAACCGAGTAGGAGAGAGTGTAGGCGCGTTTGGCTAACCGCGAAACTCGCGAAAGAGCGCCAAACGCAGTGCAAAATTGACAATAAACACCTGCCCCTCGCCATTTCAGAGAGGGGACGGGGAGAGGATAGAAACATGAGATTAGGCGGCGCGGTATTTGTAGATAAAAACGACCTTGAGGTATGGGCGGCGGCTCAGGTTACGGCGGGGTACTCAGCGGTGTTTCCGCCGTTTGGCTACGATACGGACGAGAGCCGTTTACGCGAACTCCAAGCCGTCTGTCAGCGGCATAACCTGTTGATAGCGGAGGTCGGGGCGTGGAGCAACCCCATCAGCCCCGACGGCGCGACACGCAATAAAGCCCTCGAACACTGTATTAAGAGCCTCGATTTTGCGGAGAGGTTAGGGGCGCGGTGTTGCGTTAATATCGCAGGGGCGCGGGGCGAACAGTGGGATGGACCTCATCCCGATAACCTGACTGAGGAGACTTTTGACCTGATAGTGGAGACGACCCGCGCCATTATTGACAGCGTGAAGCCTAAGCGAACCTGCTATTCGCTAGAGACCATGCCTTGGGTCTTCCCCGATTCGCCTGAGAGTTACCTGCGCCTCCTAAATGCGATAGACAGACCCGGGCAGTTTGGCGTTCACCTTGACCCGGTGAACATTATCAACTCGCCGCAACGCTACTTCGAGAACGGTAAGTTCCTTCGCTCCTGTTTTGAAATAGTGGCTCCCCACATCGTGAGTTGCCACGCGAAGGACATCACCCTCTCTGGCAAGTTGACGGTACATCTCGATGAGGTTCCGCCGGGCAAGGGCGCTTTGGACTACGACGTTTTCCTTGTGGAGATGGCGAAACTTGACCGCGATACACCGCTCATGCTAGAACATATGAACACGGAGGAGGAGTACACAGAGGCGACACGGTTTGTGCGTGGCGTAGCGAAACGGGTAGGCGTGGAGATTGTGGAGCCTGTGGCGTAATTACACTCATAGTGTTCTCTCTTACGACGACCTGCGACTCGTGTTGCGTTTGTACTCTAAAAGGCGTAGGGCTGTCTCTTTATCGGTGCAGAGGTCGTGAACAATGGGCTGTTTCCACCCCATCTGTTGCCACTCTAGAACTGAGCGAATCGCTTCAATTTTGGTTGCGCCGCCCGCCACTACCACCACCTTTGGAACCATATACAGTTGCTCGAAGGTGACAGAGAGGAGGCGTTCGTTAATTGCCATGACGTAGCGTTCCAGCTCCGCAAGGTCGGCGGCGGGCATATGCTTTCGAGCGTCAAGGGTTATAAACAGACGATTGCAGAGGTCGCCTACAGCGCACGAGAAGAGGCTTTTGGGGCTATTTGTGTACTTCTCAATAAGGGCTATCATCTTCTCTAAGTCGGGTTGTAGGTTTGCGAGCATCGGCTCATGGGAGCCAACAATAAAACGGTGTCCTGACTGCGGGCGCACTCCGCCAATCCCCACTAGCGCCATCGTAGGCACGCAAACATCGTCTGGCGTTTGCTGAATAGTGTGCGGGTTTCCCTGACGCACCTTCTCTTCCCACACCTGCGGCGAAATCCAGCGTCCGGGCCCCTCAAGCAGAAAGTCGTTTACCATCTCGTGGGACTGTACCGCTACGGGGAGGCTTAGGCGAATCAGTTGCGCGTCGGGGAAGGCGCGGGCGAGCCACGCGGCGCTCGTGTCGGCATCCATAGCGCGACGAGCGTCCGGGCTTTCCATACTCCACACTTCGGCGGCGATATTTCCGTTCAGCGAAACCACTTTCACGCCGCGCACGTTGCGCTTATCGAAGATGTGTTTATTGAAGAGGCTTTCGCAGGCGTAGAAGACAGCCCGCCCTGATGAGAGGGCGACAATCTCGTTTTGGCGGACAATGGTATCTAGGTAGTCGGCGCAGAGTTGCCCTAAGGCTTGGTGGAGGCGGTCATCGGCTAAGGCGTTTTCGAGGGTCTCTTCGTGTCCTACTGCGTCGGCGACGATAGCGGATTGAAGTTGATATGCGGCGATAAGTTCGCGCTCAAGCGAGTCGAGGCGCTGTGGTTTGTAGGGGGCGTTCTCGTCAATATGTACGCGGACAATGCCGGAATCGAGTGCGAAGCGATAGAGGCGCGAAATGGTGCTTGCGTCAATATGCCCTATGCCCGGCTCCGTTTTTTGAAGTTGCTGTAGAATCTCTTTCTGTTCAAACCTGTCTACAAGCACCATTTTGGCGATACGCGCCGCCAATTTGCGTCGGTGAGCGGGGTCTAGCGCAGGGCGGCGACCTCGTCGTTTTTCACTCATGCCATTCATAATTTTGCCTCTCCCTTTATCCAAATGAAGATGCCCTGCGAAGGGTAACTAACAATAACTATAGATAGTATAGCCGATTGGAATACAAAGAATATGTCTAAACGCGCAAAAACGGGAAAGTTTAACGAGTTTTTTGCAAATTACGCATGAAATCGCATAATTCTTTGGGCGAAGGAGTAGGGACACGTGCGAACTCATTTGTGCAGTAGGGGATAGGGCGCTAATTTGCTCTATCGTCAGTCATTGCGATTACGGAAAATAATTTCACAAATAATTGCAGAATAGGTTGACAGAACGTGATACCTATGTTATATTATGAGTGAAGGTATCCTTCTTTCTCGTCCTTAATTTATGTTGATGTCCTCAAGTGCGGAACGCATCTTGTGGCTATCCCCGACCTCAATGAAGAGGTCGGGGTTCTTCTTTTG
>CAIJLM010000661.1 GCA_903821495.1 uncultured Chthonomonas sp.
AGAGTAGCCCTGCTTACGTAGGTTCATCACGAGGTCGGGGAGGATACTGTAGGTCTGCATAATACTGCTATGGAGCAGAACAACCGTTCCGTTCTGCGCGTTCTGCAAAATTCCACGCTCAATCTCATCCGCAGGAGGCGCGGCGAAGTCTTTCGGGTTATACGTCCAGAGCGCGAGGGGCATACCCTCCTTCACCAACGCCCGCATGACCTCCTCATTGTAGTTTCCGCCCGGCGGACGAAAGAAGAGGGGGTCTACACCGCACGCTTTACGTATCTCCGCGCTTCCGCGCTCAATCTCTTTGGCTATCTCATCGGAGGAGAGTCTATTTAGGTTGGGGTGTGAGTAGGAGTGGTTCGCCGCCTCGTGTCCCTCCGTCACTATCCGTTTGGCAAGTTGCGGCGCGGCTTCCACCATCTCGCCCACCATAAAAAAAGTGGCGTGAACCTTCAACTGCTTGAGCCTTTCGAGGAGCATGGGCGTAAATTCGGGGTGGGGCCCGTCGTCGAAGGTGAGGGCTATCTCCTTGCGGCGCGTATCGCCGCGCTCAAGAACGAAGAAGAGGCGCGGGCGCGGGGGAACAGAAGAGGAGCGGACGGCGGTTATCGCCTCCGTCTCATGCTTTGCGGGCGCGGGCGTTAGCGTCTTCTCCTGACACCCCGCACAGCAGAGCGTTAGAGCCAACAACAGAGTTTTATACTGCGCCATGCGTCCTACTTTCGCGCCTCCAACTCCTCCCACCGCGTATAGTGAGCGGCGACGCGCCTCTGCGCCTCCTGTATCGCCTTCCACGCCTGCTCCATACGAAGATGGTCGGATACGATGTCGGAGTCTTGTAGTCGGGCTTGCAGGGTCTCCACCTCTGTCTCCGCGGCGAGGATAGTCTCCTCCATGTTGTCCAACTCTCGCTTTTCGGCGGTGGAGAGGCGGCGCAGAGCCTTTTCGGAGGGTTTGGGCGCGGCTTTGGCGGGTTGGGCGTAGCGCGACACAGGCTCTTTGACGGGCGCGTTCTTCTCCTGCCACTGCGCGTACTCCGCATAGTACGTTGTCTTACCGTCCTCTTCCAGCGCGAGCAGTTGCGTGGAGACTCTGTCCAGCAGGTAGCGGTCGTGCGTTACGAGGATGACCGCGCCGGGAAACTCCATCAGACTATCTTCAAGCATCTCTAGCGAGGGAATGTCGAGGTCGTTGGTAGGTTCATCGAGTATCAGCACGTCGGCGGGTTCCACCATCAGGCGGGCTATCAGAACTCGCGCCTGTTCGCCACCCGATAGCGCCCCTACGGGTTGCTCCAACTGCTCCGAGCGGAACAGGAACCTGCTCGCCCACCCTGCGACGTGGATAGAGCCGCCCTGAAACGGCACGAAGTCGCTATTGGGAGAGAGGGCGTTTCGGAGGGAGAGTTTTTTGTCTAGGGTGGCGCGATTCTGGTCGAATCGCACAACGCGCAGCGTGTCCGCTCTGCGTATTTCGCCGCTGTCAGGTTGGAGGTCGCCCGTCAGAAGGCGTATGAGCGTGGTTTTCCCGCTCCCGTTCGAGCCGATAAGTCCGAGTCTGTCCTTGTGCGAGAGGCTGATATTCAAATTCCGAAAGAGCGTCTTTCCGCCCAACGCCTTGCTGACCGCCTTCGCGACGAGCAGTTCGTTGGCTCTGCGCTGAGTGGCGGAGAAGTCTATATCAACCGCTTTCCCTTGATTGTTGCGGAAAGTCACGTTCGCGAGTTCGTCTAGTAGTTTTCCCGCCGCCTCTATGCGGTATTTCGATTTCGTGCTTCGCGCCGGAGCGCCCTGCCTCAGCCATGCGACTTCGCGCACCGCCTGTTTATTGAGGGTGTGTTGGAGTTGGCTCTGCGCCGACAAAAACTCCTCTTTGCGTATCAGGAAGTCGGAGTAGGTTCCATCCACACTCAGGTAGCCGTCCGGATAGGAGCTACTCAACTCTATTAGGCGCGTAGAGACTCCCTCCAGAAAGTAGCGGTCGTGGCTAATGACCAGCACAGAGTAGTTCGCGCCGCTTAGTAGCCGCTCTAGCCAGAGTATGCCCTCAATATCGAGGTGATTCGTGGGTTCGTCCAGCAGTAGCAGTTCCGGCTCCTTGATGAGGGCGCGGGCTATCGCCAGCCGTTTGCGCCATCCGCCGGAGAGCGTGTCCACCACCTGATTCCCATCCTCAAAACCGAACTTCGCCAGCGTGATATTTATCTCCATCTCGCGCTCGTAAGACTCAAGGGAGGTTGTGTGCAACGCCCTATCAAGGACTTCCGTGACAGTGCTTCCAGCGGGGAAAGCGTCCTCTTGTGGCACGTACTCCATTCGCAACCCGCGGCGGGGCGCGACGTTTCCGCTGTCCGGCTTTTCAGTTCCGACGATGATTTTCATCAGCGTAGACTTGCCGGAGCCGTTGGGCCCAATGAGTCCAACACGTTCGCCCTCTTCAAGGGTAAGACTGATGTTGCGGAAGAGGGTGCGTGCAAAGAAAGATTTGTTTAGCGATTGACAACTGAAAAGAGGCGGCATATAGTTTCCTGAATAACCCTACGTATCAGCCCCTCCCCGTTTCGGGACGGGGGTTCGGTCTGTATTGTGTGCGTAGCGTGCGTATATAAGTTTGTACGAGGTACTATGATTATAGCAGACATCGGGGCGAAGGGGAAGAAATGAGCGCCTAGCGTAAGAGTTCAGGGTTATGGGAGTAAAACCGCGAAACACGCAAAACACGCGAAAAAGTCCCAAACTTGGAATAACACGCACAGACTTCCCAATCTCAAACCACAAGAAC
>CAIJLM010000662.1 GCA_903821495.1 uncultured Chthonomonas sp.
CGCTCTGCCTCTCCTTCGGCGTATCGGCTCAGGAGAAACCCGCCAATCAGGTGTTAAAATTTAGTTTCGAGATGGATATTCAGAAGTGGCAGGCGGTAGGAACCGCCCTCAGCGCCGCTACGATAGCCCACGCCACAGACCCCGCGAACGTCCACGCAGGCAAGGGCGCTCTTCAGTACAACTACCCGATAAAAGAGGGCGAGAAGTCGGGCGTGTTCTTCGCTTTGAGAATGTCTGCGCTCGCAAAAATGAAGACGCTACGCTTCTGGGCGAAGCCCGACCACAATACTATCATCGCGGCGGTTTTGAACGTGCGAGAGGGAGGGCGCTTTATCGGTTACGCCTATGTGAAAGCCGACAAGTGGAATGAGATAGCCTTCGCGCCGGAAGACTTTGTTTTGGACATGGGACTTGACGCGCCTAAAACCCTGAACAAGAGACTCGACATGGAAAAAGTAGACACCCTCGCCATAGCGGACTATAGCCAGTGGCTTGCGGGAGGCGGGAAAGGGGCGCTACAGGAGAAGCTATTTCCCTATCGTCGCGGCGACCACACGCTCTATATAGACGATGTGGAGGCGCTGACAGATGATATGCCCGAGCTCACGCCCAAGAAAGGCGGCGACACGCTCCTCGATTCTTTCGAGCGCCCTCAACCCTCGTGGATACCTCTGGGGAGCGTGAAGGCGCTGGGCATAGAGAGCGGCAAGCCGCTTCTAGGAAAGAGCCTCAAGATAGAGTATCAGGTGACTCCTGATATGTTTGGCGCTGTCACCAAAAACCTGACAGGTTCGTTTTTTACTAAAGACGACAAAATCGGGTTTACTATAGCCAGCGTGAAGCCCATACGCCTCCTTATGCAGGTAGAGGACAGGGATGGGGGGCGCTATAACACAACTTTCAACCTTACAGGGGATATGGAAACCCGCGAACTCGTCACGGCGTGGAAAGAACTCGCCATCGCCCCCGATTCCAAAACCAAAGTCTCGCTAGACCCGACCAAAATCGTGCGCGTGTTCTTTATGGACATTACGGGGGCTTTGGATATGGTGACGCAAGAGAACACGCTCTGGATTAACAACCTGCGCTCCGTCCACGAAAAGTGAAATCGGATAGGACGCAGAGGGAGTTTTTTGAATGTCAGATATTTCATCGAAGCCGCTACCAGACTGGTGGCAACGGGAACGCCAGACTCGTCAGATACGCATTCTCCTTTTACTGGTGTTTCTGCTAGGGCTAATAGCCTATTTCTACTGGGTTTCCGCCTATGGAGTTATCGGCGGGCAAGGAGGAATACCCTTCGACACCTCGAATCACGTCTCCTTTATTCATGTAGACGAAAAAGGCAACCCCTCTCTCTATGCGATACGCTCAGATGGAACCGATATACGGCGGCTAACTCTCGAATCGGATAAATCGAACAAGCAGAACCCTATGTGGTCAGCCGACGGTAAGACCGTCTTCTATAGCTCCACCAACAACCCGAATCAGGTGATGCAAATCTATATTATGGGGAGCGGGGGCGCGAAACAACTTACCTACGGAACAGGAAATAAGTTCTCCCCAACCCCGGTTCTCTCTAGTAATCTCATCACTTTCCTTACGCAAGGAGCCGTGAAAACGGTGCTAACGAACGGGGAGGATGTGCATCAGGTGATGCCCCTTCCTCATGCCGGACACTCAGAGGGGGGCGATGAGGCGATGTCACAACAGGGCGAACTGAAGGGTCCCTATTTGTGGGCGGAGTACTCTCCGGCAGGCGAGAGCCTTGCAGCTATCCAGTCGTTGAGTAGCGAAGATAATCCTCACAACATGGGCGCATTCTCGGCGGGCGACCAGGTAATTCGCGCCATTGTTAAGGGGAAGGATGCGTTTTTGGATAGCGGGCGCGAGGTTGGCGCGTGTTGGGAGCCTAAGGGCAAACGCCTTCTTGGAACCTTCGCTGAGTACCATATCCCCAAAGACAGCGATGGCAAGCCCAGTAAAGATGCGCCGCCTGAGTATCAACTACCGCAGTTCAAGGATGTGGATATTGTGAGCGGGATGCGGATTTTCAATTTGGAGGATGGGAAGCAGGGAAGCAAACCGATATTCCTCGCTTTCGGATACACGCTTGAACCACGCAACCCCACATGGTCTCCAGATGGCATTCTGGTTGCATTCGAGGTTTGGGTACACAAGAAGGGTGGCGAAAAGGCGCTCAAAGGTATCTCTGTGCTAGATGTAAGCAAGGATATGGTTTTTGCCATTAGAAGTCAGGCGAACATGGACGAATTCAAAACCATGCTTCCCGCAACTTCTGAAGGAAGCCCTATGCACCCTGTCTTTTCTCCGGATGGAGCGCGTATTCTCTTTGAGCTAGCGAAGGCGAAGGGGGGGCGCGACATCTGCGTTGTGAACACAGACGGAACGGGGTTCAAGAACCTAACCCTCTCGCTTGGCGGCGAGAACTCGCAAGCCGTGTGGGCTCCTTTGAAGAAGCAGTGAAGGGCGTAGAGCCTCTCTTAAAAGAGCGCTTCACAGATGGGGGCTTTTAGCCCCTAACGGTGAAGCGCTTTTATCTCGCCAAACCTACCCCGCAAGCCGTCCAATCTCCCCTGAAAGCCTTTTGTTTTACGCTATTCGCCTTGAACGCGGCAGAGGACTATCTTCCACCCGTCACCCAATCTCCTGTGCGTTACACACGCCAGAACGTCCGACTGAGGATGCCAATCCCAACTCTCCTGACACCCTTCGCTCTCTGGAACCGCTCCTCTGCGTCTTCCATTCGTTGAGGCGATAATGAAACCGCCATCCCGAATATAGCCCAGCCACTTTCCGCTATGAGAAACCTTCACGTAATCTCCACTCCACTGCGGCATTAGAACCCTCCGCACTCTGTGCGTGACAACATCCAACGCATCAATGCCAAAATGTTGATCCCCAAAGTATAACGTTCGGCTATCCGACGACCACCTCGCCTTCACGCTTTGCACCGGATTTTCCTGCAAGTAAAGCCAGTATTCATCTTTTCCCTCATGCATGAAAGAGATTTTCCCTGTAGCCGTATCAAGCATCCAGAGTTCTTCGGCGGCAAAGGCATCCATACCGCGATACCCGTCTACTGTGAGCGCGACACGCGAACCATCCGGGCTAAAGATACCGCTAACAACGCCCACGTCAGTCGTTCTCTGAACCTCTGGAAACGTTGTCGTGGCGGCAAGCGCCCCTCGTTTCCAAACCTGAATGGTCTCCCTACGCTCCATACTATTATCAGAAGTCACTACCAGTGTCTGACTATCCGGGTGGAATATCCAACTGTCCCGATAGGGTGAAGGCGCTGGAGCGGCGGACGCTACGTGCGTAAATCGCTGATAGGGCGGGGCGTATACATCCCAACCGCCTGCACTCACTACCCATAACCGCCCATCTGACGAAAACGCCATATTGGCGAAAGCGCTGTCTTCAGCATTAACTGTCCGGAAGGCGACTGTTTTTCGCGCCGCCACATCCACTACGACCATCTGCTTCACATCGCCACTACTCCCGCCATGTCCGGCAAGAGCGATGTATTTTCCATCTGGCGACCACAGGAGTTTGTCCACCTCGTCTCTGAAAGGTAGATTGCCTACAAGAACCTCTGCGGGAGGCAAGGTTATGGGAATCGGGTCGGGCAAATCCCGTGTAGACCACTTCCACAGAATTATGGCGATTATGCCAAGAAGGATGGTAGTTATGCCAAGCAGTCTTATATTGATACCTTTCAACCTCAAAAGCCTACTCATAAGCTCCCTCCCTTCATTCTCAAAGCGCTCTTTTTGTGCAAATCTAACAACACTACCCCCGCTCCAATCCACTCCTACAGATAAGGTTTCTGTATCTCTTGCCCGAAGTCCTTGTGATAGTCGCTCGTTCCGCGCTTAGTACCTTGACGCGAGGTGAATGAAGTAGCAGTGAAGGACGTAAAAGCGGCTACTGAGGGCGTTCTCCCTGTCGTAGGGTGTAGTAGCGTCCAGAGGGAATATCTAGCCACGAATCGGCGCTACCATCGGGCCAAGCGATGGTCAGAGCCTCTATCTTCGCATCTCCAATACCGAAATGCACTCGCGAGTCGGAGGAGGAGAGGTAGGAGCCGCCGGGATGACACTGCCGCGTCCAAGTCTGCGTCTTAGAGCGCAGAGTGATAACCACGCCATAAGCGTTGCGGTTGGAAGC
>CAIJLM010000663.1 GCA_903821495.1 uncultured Chthonomonas sp.
AACCTCTCCTAGCCCTCAACCCCTACCCCTTCTCCCAATTCTGGGAGAAGGGGTGAATGCACGGATGGCATTTGAGATTTGAGGGGCTTGGGGCGACTCTACAGCGGGTTGCACTGTGCATTTTTTTCGCCTATTTTGCCTCTTTTGCGGTTCTATTCCTAAAAGAGTGAACGGTTATGTTCAAAACCCTCGTAATAATGCGTGAAGTTCAAAAAAGAGTATCCAAATACAGGTGTTTCTGACAAGAATCATAATGTATAATAGTAGTAGGAAATATTACCCGTGATGGGCGTTTCCGCTCAATGAAGGAAGGCGAACACGAAATGGCGCGGTGGACTCGATTTTCACAACCAGTTACCTGTATTTTTGGTCGGCATCTTGAACCCCCTCCCCGCGAACCAGCGGGGCCCATAGTCGCTACCTGCCCCTGTTGCGGACGCGCCTTCTATTCACACGGCTACGCCCTCGAAATGGATTCGCACTACCCGAACCTGCTCGTCGCGAACTTCCCTGCTATCATCCTTCGCCCATCCCTTGAAGCCACGCAAGAGCCATTGCAGATACTCCCTGAATAGGCGTGTCGTCTGCGGCGCGTCGCCTGATTAGGTGTCTATGACCTCTCAAAGTTCTTCTGCCGATCCGTTAAGCGTCGGCGTAGTCGGCGTACTCTCTTCGCGCATTCGCTACGGCTCTACGCTTCTATCGCTCCCTTCCGCCAACATCACCGTCATGATTGACCCCGATGTGCGCCTCGCCCGCTCTTGGGCGCGACAGTTGGGCGCAAAGCCGGAGTTCTTCCCAAGCCTCTCCGAGTATATCGCCTCCGATATCGCCCTCGACGCAATGATTCTCCCTATCCCCATGATATTCAGGCAAGGGTATATTCGCGCCTGCTCCGAACGGGGTATCGCCATGCTCTGCGAGGCTCCCTACGGCTATAGCCTCAAATCGAACGCGGAGATGCTAGAGGTTGGCGCGGAGCATGACGCTCTCCTATTCCCTGTACTCCCGCGCCGCTTCGACCCCTATTTCCTAGAGGTAGGCAGGCTACTCGCGGAGAACCTGGTAGGAACGTTGAAGCAGGTGCGATGCGAGTGGAGTATTCCGTTAGGCGAAGCGGCGCTACTGGAGAACGGCGTAGACGATGCAGACGAGGATTTGCTGGTGCAGAACCTGCTTTGTCAATCTGTAGACCTAACGCGGCTCTGGTTTGGGGAAGCCCTTTCGGTGAGCGCAGACATAACGCCGTTCCGAGCCGAAAACCGCACGGCAAAGACGCGAACCCCCATAGAAGAGCCGATAGCCGCGCTCATCGTCTCCCATGAGAACATACAGGCGACCCACGTTGTGACGCGCACTCGCTCCTCCCTCCCCGGCGAACGCTACACCTTTACAGGAATGAATGGGCAGTTGGAGTTTATCGCTCGCGCAGGGTCGCGTCACTCCGCCGCCAACGCTCCCGCGTTAATTCATCACCACAACGGGCAGTCAGAACCGCTTCTTGTCGAAACGCTCTTTCCCGATATGACTGACCAGAGAGCCTTTTCGCTACTCGCTCACTTTCTGGGTTGCGTTCGCAAGGTAGAGACCCCATTGGCGGACGCGGAGAACGTTCGCCTCGCAATGGACACCGTACACGCGGCGTACATCTCCACCATAGAGAGTAGTAAAGTAACCCTACCTCTGCACCGCGCCCCTGACTTTGAACTCTTCTTCCGACGCTTCGAGACCGTCCGTCAGATAACCACTTAGGATAAACCCTAAAATAACCGATTCTTTTGGCGACCGCCGACTTTAAGTCTCCGCCTTCGCAAAGCGGAACCTTGTCGGGCTCTACCGCGCTCCACCGACCTTTAGCCCCCCCCCAAGCCTTCCAAATTCAGGCATTCGCCCTGCCCCTTGCGAAGGGGTAGGGTTGGGAAGGGGCGGGCAAG
>CAIJLM010000664.1 GCA_903821495.1 uncultured Chthonomonas sp.
CTTGAAACTCTTCGAAGTGAGAGCGCAGGGGCTGTGTTGTTGACCGCTCTTAGATGTAGGTTTGCTTCCTATCTCCACTTCCCACGGCAAAGAAAAAGCGTAATGATAGCGGGAAGGAATACGGGCGAACGTGAGAGCCTCTTCAGGAGTGTTTATGGCGACTAAACCTGTCAATTGGGGCAGGGAGTCGAGAAGAAAGGTTTCGTTTGCGGTTGTCACGCGAATATAGAGGGGGGCGGGAGCCATATTGGTCTTTAGCTGCACGTACTCAATCTGAACAGGCTCTTTCGCCCCGGACAGGGGAATGCGCTCAATGACTTCGTATCCGCTGTAACGCTGTTCGTTTTCCCAATACTTCCAGAACGCGACAAGAGCGCCCGCAAGGTAAAGCGTAACCAAAACGCCTATCGCTAGGCGTTTTCTCCGGCGAGTTTTTGTGGCGATTTTTTCAAGATTTGGTAGCATTCTTTCAAACGCCTCCGCCATCGGGACTTAGGAGGTGACGCGGTTCGTACCAACATAGGTCAGTGCGAACCGCATAGACGCTACCCGCCCGACACCTTCACCATTGCGGGGCGTAGCACGCGGTCATGGAGCAGATAGCCCTTCTGCAACTCCTCGGTGACGGTGTTCTCTGGCGCATCGGAGCCTTCGGTATGCCCAATCGCCTCGTGGTAGGTCGGGTCGAACTCCTTGCCAAGCGTCTCGATAGAGGTCACTCCGGCTTTGCTCAGGAAGGCGGAGAGTTGCTTCTGGGTTCCCTGCACTCCCGCTACCAGCTTCTCGAAACTCTGCGTCCGCTCGGCGAACTGTAGCGCCCGCTCGAAGTTATCCAGTATCGGCAGGAGGTCTTTCAGCAGTTGTCCCGCGATATACTTCTGTTGGGCGATAAACTCCTCTTCTTTGCGGCGGCGGTAGTTGCTGAAATCCGCTTGCAGGTAGAGAATCCCCTTCTCTAGTTCGGCGATTCGGGCTTGCGCCTCCGCCAGAGGGTCGGTCAAAGCCTCTTCCCATACGTTCTCATCCGTATTTTCAGGCGCGTCATCGGGCTGATAGGCGCTATTTTCTTCTGTCATCGATTCGATTTACTCCCTGTTTCGCTTATATCAATGGTTGCGTGATGCCATGTTGTAGCGCCTTCTGCGCTTTCCGCAAATGAAGGCGATTCCAACATAGAGTATACCCGCTCGCAGGTCGCTTTGTAACTCTATCGGCGCACCATCGTGCCGATACCGGAGTTGGTGAATATCTCGATGAGAAGCGAGTGAGGCTGTCGTCCATCTATCAGATGCGCCCTCTCCACGCCTCCCTCTAAGGCGGTGATACAGGCTTCCAGTTTGGGTATCATGCCCTTATCCGCGACGCCTGTCATAATTAATTCGTGCGCCTCGTTCGTGTCCATTTCGCTTATTAGGCTCGATTTGTCGCTGAAATCGCGGTATAGCCCCTCTACATCGGTGAGCATGACCAGTTTTGTCGCGCCTACCGCCGCCGCTACGTGCCCTGCAACATGGTCGGCGTTCACGTTGTAACTCGCGCC
>CAIJLM010000665.1 GCA_903821495.1 uncultured Chthonomonas sp.
ATAAGAGTTCTGCGTAAGATACCGAGCGGCTCATCTCTACAAGACTTTTTGTCTTGAGTTCGTAAACACAGACCGTTTTATCGCCGATAATAGAGGTTCTTCTACCGTCTTTGATTTCCATTTGGGGAGGGGCTTCTTTTAGAAACGCTAGATACGCGCCATCTTGCGAGAATACGAATGACTTTTCGAGTTGTACGGAGAACGGTGCAGAGCCATCTATTATTGTATGCTTTTTACGCCCTGTCTGGCTATCAAAAATGGTTATCTCATCAAGCGTCTCATCGCAGGTTTCAGGGTTCCATGTACGCTTACAACTCACCAGAAGCCTGCCATCCGGTGAATAGGCTAAAATTCCCCATCTACGATGCCGTCGGATAACTTCACCCGAAGCGATGTCCCATACTCCTTTTGCAGTGGCGACTCTGCTTGTGTTCAGGGAAAGTCTGTCAAAACCCCATAAACCCATTGGAAGAGCGTTTAGCACTTTCGTCGTCTCTAAATCCCACAATATAGTGCGGTCATCGTATCCAGAGCTGACCAGCCTCTTGCCGTCTGGCGAGAAGGCGAGGCTGGTTATCGCGTTGCCATGCCCTTTGAAGGTGTATTTGGAATGTTGTTTGTTCATGGTAATTGCCTGTCGCGAAAGAGCGAGCGAGAAAGCCTATTTTTCGCGCTCGATGTTTTCCATCAGATACGCCTCCGCGCCCGGAGAGCCGGTCACCTCTCCTTCCGGTGTATGAACGACCCACGCCTCCGCTTCCGGCAATGCCTGATAGGTCGCCAGTAGCGCCCCGCTTGTCGCGTCCCACACCTTCACGGCTCCATCTTGCGCCCCCGTCGCTACTAATTTGCTGTCGGGAGAGCAGGCGACGGCGCGAACTGAATCAAGATGCCCTTCCAGAGAGAGAAGTTCCTTCCCGACAGGAAATTGATGGACGCAAGCGTGCGTGAAGTAGTGTGGGAAGCTTGTGATGACCCTCTTTCCATCTGGATAAAACGCAATAAAAAGGTTATCGTCTACAAAAAAGATGTCTTCATTTAAATCTACCTGCTTGCCTGTCCCTGTGTCCCAGACGGCAAAAGACTGCATTACCGCGGCGAGGAGGTTGCCGTCAGGCGAGAGGGTTAGGTCTGCTTTGACAAAGTCTCCCGTTTCAAATCGCTGAAGAGCCTCTCCTGTCTCTATAGAGTAGATTATCACGCTTTTCTCGACCGAAATCGCGCAACGTCGGTTGTCGGGGAATATTACGCACCTCCCATTTTCTGCGGAAGGAAGGAGGCATAGAACCGATTGGGTCTCTACGCTCCATATTATTGTAAACTCAGAGGATGGGCTGTTGATGCAGGCATCGTAGAGAGTTCTGTCTTGAGGCGACAGCATGGCAAGCCTCTCCTCAAGAGAAGTTGTTTCTACTTCAGCGCTCTGGCTCTCCACCTCTCCTTCCTCATCCTCTCGCTCCGGGACGTACTTTTCATAACGGGGATACTGTAGAGCGACGAGGCTCCCGTCCGGCGAAACGCTCTGTATGCTGACATAGGGATTCTCATAGGTGTTGAGGGGCAACTTATGGAACGGGAGGCTCCAGTAGTGACGCGTTATCTGCGCGGTCTTTCTTCCAATGAATTCCAGCCTTTGCGGCGAAGCGGTTTCCCATTTTTCCAGCGTGCGTGGCTCCACGTTCCACAGTCGCACCGAACCGTCGTCGTAGATAGCGGAGAGTTGTTCACCTTCCGGCGTAAACGAGAGGGCTTCCACTCTCGGCATATGCGCCCTCAGGGTCTGAACGCGCTCGCCTGTCACTGCGTCACGGATAAGAATGGCTTGGTCATCTCCAGCGCTTGCCAGCCAGTGCGAGTCGGAAGTGAAGGCGAGGGCGCGAATCCAACCTCGATCACGCTCTTCGCGCCACAGCCGTTTAGCGGTCAATACACTGAAGACTTCTATGCACCAGTACTCAAAGTCTGCCATTCTCGCCAACAGCGTCCCATCCGGCGAAAGCGTTGCAGGCAAGTGGCTACTACCGGGTTTAGGAAACTGTTCTATCAGTTCCCCCGTTTCCGCGTTCCATATTCGAGAACCGTCATGGTCTATCGCGACAAGCCGTGATACTGAGGAGGATGTCCAGAACAGTTTCGCGTAATCGACTTCGCTACTCTTCGCAACGAGGGTTTTAGACTTGAGGTCATATATGTAGGCGGTTACGCTCCTTTCCTTCCTAACCTCCAACCCATCCGCCATTTCATGTTCTGTAGAGTCACGTCCAAGAAACGCCAGAAACGCGCCATCAGGCGAAAAGGCGAAGGACTGTCGGTAAGACGAATCATACGTTGCAAAGCGCATATCCAGCTTATGCCTGGTGCGTCCAGTTCGGCTATCAATAATGCGAATCTCACTGAATCTGCGCCCCCTTGAACAAACCTCGCTTTTATAGCGTACAAGAAGCCTCCCATCCAGCGAACAAGCGAGAACGCCCCCTTCGCGATACCCGCGAATCACTGCCCCTGTGCTAGTCTCCCGTATCGCTGTCGCTGTTGCGATTTTGCTGGCATCGGGAAAGACGCAGGGATGTTCAAAGTAGCCAAACCTCTCAAGGAAAGTGACGTTAAGCGCCGTCGCCGCCTCTAAATCCCAGAGAATAGCGCGGTGGTCGCTACCGACGCTGACCATTTTGCGCCCATCTGTCGATAAATCGAGGTGAACAATTGCGCTGCCATGTCCTTTGAAGGTGTATTTGGAATGTTGTTTGTTCATTGCAGTATGCCTATAACAAAAGAAGGAGAGCGCGAAAGCCTATCTTTCGCGCTCGATATTTTCCATCAGATACGCCTCCGCGCCCGGAGACCCAGTCACCTCGCCCTCCGGCGTATGAACGCCCCACGCCTCCGCTTCCGGCAACGCCTGATAGGTCGCCATTATCGCTATCATCGCTACCCATTCCTTGCCGCCGATATTATGGAGATGTTTGTGTAAAACCTCTTCTAAAGACGCTAATCTTGTTCCTTAAGTTGAGATATTGCGAGCGATTTTATATCCCTCTAACATATCGGCAAGTTTCCTAAATCCTATCCAGAGTGTTTTCACTCCGGGATTTGGCGCGGAGGGGGTGGTTTTAAAATGGACGAGAGAGGCGACGGCTAGAATAGCGTCTCTCACTGTTAGGAGGGTATGCCCTGTTTTCTGTTCTAAGAGTTCTCGCTCCCGCCCGGAAAGAACCTCCTCCGCAGGTGTCTCAGGCAACTCTCGCGCGAGATAGGTGAGGTAGAGTAGCCGCCAAGCGACTACCTTGCTCTGGGGATGCCGAGTAAAGGAGAGCGCCCCTAATACCGGAGCCTGTTCCGCAACCTTCCAGAGAGAGCAGCGCGTCTTCGCTCCCGGCAGGAAGACATTGCGGGGTTGCGCCGCCCGAATAAGCAGGTCGATGTTCGCGTTGCGCTTCGCCGCGAAGAAGGAGAAGATATCCGCCTCTCTGTCTTGAATGAGCAGGGCTTTTTGAGAGGCGGGAAGAGCCTTCTCCACTCCGCGTAGGGCTTCCAGCCACTTCTTGCTCTCCTTGTCCTCGGGGTCTCGCTTCTCCTTGGGAACTTCGACAAGAGCCTCGTCGCGCACCCAAGTCTTCTGATGCAATATCCCCAGAGGAAGTCCTTCGGGGATGAGAGCGAGAGCGGAGTGGAGCAGAAAGCCCTGTCCTCGCAACAACCCTTCCGAGGTCGTGTCCTTATGGTGCAAGATACGCGATACGGCTTTGCGACGATTGCCCAACGCCATAGAAAAGGAGAGGGACGCCTTCTCGACGAGGGTCTCGCAAGCGTAAACGATAGAACGACGACACCTGCTATCTCCAAAGATAGAACCGGTGAACTCCTGATAAGCCCAATCTGTTTGCATAGAACACCTCCCTGTTTTTTTGCAGGGTTCTACAAAAACACCTGAACTTCCTCCCCAAAATAGAACACAGAGGAGGGCGCTAATCATAACTACATCTCAAGATACGGGACAAGATTAGTCCTTTGCGAAGGAGAGGTTGGGTGAGGTTACGTAGATTCCCGAATTCACGTTAAGGCAAACTAAACGGGCAAACAACCGTTCACAAACTTGGCGCAAACCCTAGGTAACGTGGAAGGCAGGAGTCTCCCCCAACAACGCAGAATACGGGAGTATGAAATTCCGCTTCCAAACAATAGACCTCTGTTCACTCGCCTTCGCTCTACTCCTGAGCGTTCTGCGCCCTGCGAACGCCCAAACGCTACCTAACGGCTTCAAATACACGATACAGCGCAGAGCGGAGAGTCGACTGGTAGCGGTAGATGTCTGGGTTCGGGCGGGGGCTACAGCGGAGCGTAGAGATGAGAAGGGGGGCGCTCACTTTTTAGAGCATACCCTTTTCAAGGGAACTACACACCGAAAGTCTGGCGAGACCGACTTCGACATTGAGCGGTTGGGGGGTATATGTCAGGCGGGCACGGGACCCGATTACGTTCACCTCTACGCCACTATCTCGCCGACGGCTCTCAATGCCGCGCTTGAGATTCTGGACGATATTCTGCGAAACGCGACTCTGCCTTCTGAAGAGATAGAGAGAGAGCGCAGGGTCATTCTGGATGAACTCGGCAAGTACGAAGCCAACCTCTCGAATCGCCTTGTGGCGCGACTCTATCTCGAAGCCCTCCCCAACTCCCCCTACCAAGCCCCTCCCGGCGGAACGCCTGAAACGATTCAACGTCTGCAACGCGCTCAACTCGTCGCCTTCTACAAGCGAAACTACACGCCTGATAGATGTACGCTCGTACTGACAGGAGATGTGGAGGAGGCGAAGGCGGCGGAGGCGATAGCAAAGACCTTTGGAGATTGGAAACCCGCTAGTAATGTACAGGAGGAGGCTTTCGCGCCTCTGCCGGAGCGCCTCGCCGCCGTCTTTGTAGAGGTAGAGGTTCCGCCTTCCGATGGCGTGGTAGCGCTAGGCTGGAATGCGCCCCCTGCGAAGACGGCGAAGATGGCGGCGTGCGGCAGGGTGATAGCGGAGATACTTGGCGGTAGCCAAGCGGGACGGCTTGCGGTTCCCGAACTATCGGGCGCGAAGGCGCTCGCGCAGTACACCCCCCGAAAGGAGACGAGCCTGCTCTACATCACGGCGAAACTTCCCGCGCTCCTATCGCCCCCCGCAGACCAGATAACTCGCCTCGAATCTGTAGTTTTGAACGCCGTGAACAGTCTCGAAAAACGCCCCGTCACGTCGCCTGAACTCCAGTTCGCGAAGCGCCAACTCGCTATTCGCCTTCGCCTCGACTCGGAGACCTGCATGGGGCTTGCGCGGCTTATAGGGTATGCGGACATTACGGAGGGGGAGGCGCCGGACGCTTTCAAGCGAACTCTCGAACTACTCGCCCCGAAGGACATTCAAGAGTACGTTGTTCAGTATCTGCGTCCTCATCAGAGGGTGGTAGTACGCTATTTGCCGAAATCGACGTTAAGCGGGGAGGGCAAGCCGTGAGACTTTTTCGCGCCTTACTACTGTTAGGGCTACTTTCTATGGTAGCGCCCGTCCGCGCCGATACCGAGTCCCAGCTCCTATCGAATGGTATCCGTATCCTTCTCACGCCCACATCCTCTTCCGAATTTCTCGCGGTGGCGGTCTTTGTGAGGCTACCTCCTACGCCAAACGTCAAAACCACGTGCATAAAGGAGTTGGCGGGACGCGCTCTCTTCTTTGGTAGCCTAAACCGTTCGTTCGAGTCGGTGAGGCAGTCGGTAAGGCTCGTGGGCGGCAGTCTGGACGTTCAGGTCACGCCGCAATTTTTGGCGATAACCTGCCTGACAGTTCCGGATAAGATTTCCGAAACGGCGTATCTGATGGGCGAGGCGCTGAAAAATGCGGAGTACTCAGCGGAGGCGCTTGTTCGCGCCCGCGCCGAAATTGCGCGAGAGGCGAAAGAGAGAAGGGCGAACCCTTACGAGAGCCTACGTTATGAGTTGACGCAAAGGGCGAACGAGACTCCCGACTGGAAGCCCGAAGATTTAGCGCGTATCACGCCGCCAGAGGTCAAAGCATACTTCCTAAATCGGTTTACGATAGGGAGTATCGTGATATCGGTGGCGGGGCGCTTCGACACCGCAAAAGCCTACCGCACTTTCGATAATAACCTGTTTGAACTCAAACGTGGTATGCCTGCACTAAAGAGGGTTCGCCCTTTCGTAGATGTTCAGGAGGTTTTAGTAGCCCCGCCGCATCCCTTGCCCGTCGTCACGATACCTAGTCGGGATAGCATCGCCTACGCTCTTCTCTCACTGCCCGCCCCCTCTGTTTCCGAGAGGGAGTACGCCGCCTTCCTCACGTTTCAGGCTCTGCTAGGGATAGGGCATCAGTCGCGCCTCTTGCGCCATTTTCGCGAGGAGCAGGGGCTTGGCTACGAGACGGGCGTAACCTTCTTTCCCCACTACGGCGAGCCGCTGATAGCGCAGGTGCAGTGGGACGCGAACGCCCTTCCTCAAGGTAGGGGTCTCTCCCCTGAACAGATAAGCAAGCAGTTGCAAGACGAAGCGACCCGAATAGTGGTACAGCCCATCTCGGAGAGCGAGTTAAACCGCGCCCGACAGATAGCGATAGGGCGGCTGGATCTCGCCCATGAGCGCGTTCTGGACAAGGCGGTTCTTCTGGGGTGGTACGAGGTTATGGACACAGGCAGTACGCTAGACAAAGAACTCGCTGACCGCATTCTCCTTGTGACCAAAGAAGACATCGCCGCTGTCGCCAAGACCTATCTGGAACGAGCGACACTCGGCATCGTGCAACCGTCGCCCGCTCCTTCGCCTTCAAAAAACTAGGCGCTTTTCTACGTTTTTTTGCCGTGTCTACTATTTCTGACTCCCCGCGCCGTGCTAGAATCCCTGTTATAGAACTTCCAAAACCCCCTTACTTTGTACCATGAAAATGGAAGAGAGGCAGACGAAATATGGCGACTAAAGGGTCTGAAATAGAGCGAGAATCCGCCGATGAAGAGCGACGGTTGGCGCAAATCGCGGCGCAGACGCAGGACGACGCTCTCCCCAATCGCAATGTGATTCGCGTGCGTGGCGCACGGCAGAACAACCTCAAAAATATCAACATCGAGATTCCCCGCGACAAACTCGTGGTCATAACGGGCTTGAGCGGCTCCGGCAAGTCCTCCCTCGCGTTCGATACGCTCTACGCGGAGGGACAACGCCGCTATGTGGAGAGCCTTTCCGCCTATGCGCGTCAGTTTCTGGGGCAACACGATAAGCCCGACGTAGACCAGATAGACGGTCTCAGCCCGGCAGTCGCCATAGACCAGAAGTCCACCAGTAGAAACCCCCGCTCGACAGTCGCCACCGTCACCGAAATCTACGACTACCTGCGCCTGCTCTATGCGCGGGTGGGGATACCCCACGACCCGCGAACGGGCGAACCGCTTATTCGTCAAACGATTGAGGAGATGGTAGAGCGTATTTTGCGCCTGTCAGAGGGAAGCCGCATACAGATACTCGCGCCGATAGTGCGAGGGCGCAAGGGCGAATACAAAAAGGAACTCGAAGAGATTCTGAAAGAGGGCTTCGTTCGCGCCCGTGTGGATGGCGAGATTGTGGATTTGAGCGAAGAGATTCCGAATCTTGAACGCTACAAGCAACACACCATTGAGATAGTGGTAGACCGTTTGGTTATCAAGGAGGGGCTGATTTCGCGGGTCACGGATTCGCTGGAACAGGCTCTCAAGCGCGGGAAGGGGCTGGCTGTTGTTCACATTATGGCAAGCGCGGGGCAGGCGGAGCAGGAGATTCTCTTCAACGAGAACTTCACGACGACGGATGGCGAGTTCAACTTCGAGGAGATAGAGCCGCGCCTGTTCTCGTTCAACTCGCCTTTCGGGGCGTGTTCCGAGTGTCACGGGCTAGGGAATCAGTCGAAGTTTTCGGAAATGCTGATAGCGCCCGACCGCAATCTTTCGATAATGGGAGGAGCGCTACGTCCCTTTAATGCGAAGTCCGGCAAAGAGACGATGAACGAGTGGACTCGCGCCCTGTTCGAGGCGGCGGCGAAAAAACTGGGGTTCACTCTGAATACTCCTCTGAAAGACCTCGCGTCCGCACAGTACGAGAAGTTAATGTACGGTATTGAGGGCGAAATAACGGTGGAGTTTAAGAGCAAGAACGGGCGACTTCG
The DNA here is from genome assembly GCA_903821495.1 of uncultured Chthonomonas sp. Taxonomy (GTDB): domain Bacteria; phylum Armatimonadota; class Chthonomonadetes; order Chthonomonadales; family Chthonomonadaceae; genus CAIJLM01. The sequence continues at coordinate 8,175 of CAIJLM010000665.1, forward strand.
CAAGTTCGAGGCGGATTTTAGCGGCGCTCTTCCTATGCTTGAGCATCGCATGAAGGAGACCAGTAGCGACTACATCAAAGAGGATTTGGGGCAGTACATGATGGCGACTCCCTGCCCGATATGTAAAGGGCAACGCCTCAAGCCGGAATCCCTCGCCGTAACGATTGGCGGCGTGAACATATCGCGCCTGTGCGCCATGTCGTTGGAGCGTGTCGCGCAGCTCTTCGCGAACCTGAACCTGACCGAACGCGAAATGATGATTGGGCGGCAGATTGTCAAGGAGGTTAAGACCCGTGTCGGCTTCCTGATAGATGTCGGTCTCTCGTATCTGACGCTCGACCGCGCCGCCGCGACCTTAGCGGGGGGCGAAGCGCAACGCATTCGACTCGCGACGCAGATAGGCTCTGGCTTGATGGGCGTTCTCTATATTTTGGACGAGCCGAGCATCGGTCTGCATCAGCGCGACAACTCAAAACTGATTCGCACTCTCAAGCACCTTCGCGAACTTGGAAACACCATTCTTGTGGTGGAGCATGACGAGGAGACGATGGAGGTAGCCGACTGGCTGATTGACATTGGACCCGGCGCGGGGGAGCATGGCGGCTATGTAGTGGCGGAGGGAACCGTCGCGCAGGTGAAGGCGAACCCCAACAGTATAACGGGGCAGTTTTTGAGCGGAGCGCGTAAAATTCCTGTGCCTAAGAGCCGCCGCCCGCCTACGGATAGGTGTTTGGAGATAGTCAACGCCCGCGAGAACAACCTCAAAAACGTGACGGTCAAAATCCCTATGGGGCTGTTTGTCGCGATAACGGGCGTGTCCGGCTCCGGCAAGTCCACGCTGATACAGGAGACGCTCTTCCCACGCCTCATGCAACACATCCACCACTCCCACGCGGTGTGGGGGGCGCACGACGAGATACGGGGCATGGAGCAGATTGACAAACTGATTGACATCGACCAGTCTCCGATTGGGCGCACGCCGCGCTCTAACCCTGCGACCTACACAGGAGTCTTCGATTTGATTCGCGACCTGTTCGCCAAAACGCAGGACGCGAAGGTGCGCGGCTACGAACAGGGGCGCTTCTCGTTCAACGTGAAGGGCGGACGGTGCGAAGCGTGTAAAGGCGACGGTATTTTGAAGATTGAGATGCACTTTCTGCCGGATGTCTACGTGCCTTGCGAAGTCTGCAAGGGGCGGCGCTACAATCGCGAGACGCTAGAGGTAAAATACAAGGGCAAGTCTATTTCGGATGTGCTGGACATGACGGTTTCGGAGGCGGTAGACTTCTTTGAGGCGATTCCGCCTATCGGACGCAAGTTTCGCACTCTGAACGATGTTGGCTTGGGATATATTCGCCTTGGTCAGCCCGCGACAACGCTTTCGGGCGGCGAAGCGCAACGGGTCAAACTCGCCTCAGAGCTGGCGAAACGTCCGACAGGGCGCACGCTCTATATTCTGGACGAACCGACGACGGGACTTCATTTCGCGGACGTGGAGAAACTGATAGGGGTGCTTGACCGCCTTGTGAGTACAGGCAACTCGGTGGTGGTGATTGAGCATAACCTCGACGTGATAAAGACCGCCGACTGGCTGATTGATATGGGCCCCGAAGGGGGCGAGGGCGGGGGGCGCGTTATCGGGGAGGGTACGCCGGAACAGGTCGCCGTCATTGAGGGAAGCCATACGGGCTGGTATCTGCGGAAGTGTTTGGGAATGGGGTAACCGCTTGCTAAAAATCACGCAACTACAACTTACGAACTTTCGCGGCTTCGAGTCGCTGACACTCGATCTGAGCAAAACGCAGACCACCGTGCTTGTCGGCGCGAATGGTTGCGGCAAGTCGTCGGTGTTGGACGCTTTAGCGATTACTTCTACTCACCTTAATTCTGCCTTTGGTAGTTTTCAACAAGTAGAAAATCTCGCTCTCGCTGATATTCGTATCGGGTGTAAAACTGCGAAAGTTGCGATTTTGTATGAGATGCCTTCTTCGGAAGGCGGGGTTCCTTATAGGGGTAGAATGGAGATTACTCCTTCCGACCCAGACCCCACTTACGAATACTTCATCACAAGGTATATCCCCTCTCTTGGCTACTCACCCGTGTACATCTACTACTCCACCAATCGTACGGTGCTGGATGTCCTGTCAGAAGTTTCAGTCCCATATGACTTTACCATTGATAAAGCCTACGAGGGCGCGATTGGGCGCGGAAAGACTGAGTTTTACCACTTTTTTCAATGGTTCAGGCTACGAGAAGACCTTGAGAACGAGGAGCGGCGCGACAACGACAAGCACCGCGATGTCCAACTAGAGGCAGTCCGCCAAGCCCTTGCCAAACTACTTCCCGGTTATGATGACTTACGAGTGCGGCGCAATCCTCTTGGGATGTGGGTGACAAAAGGCGAGACGCGCCTTCTCATCAATCAACTCTCCGATGGCGAAAAGTGCTTGATTGCGATGGTAGGCGATATTGCGCGGCGCTTCGCTATTGCAAACTCCAACCTAACCAATCCGTTGGAAGGCTACGGCGTGGTGATGATAGACGAAATCGAACTTCACCTTCACCCTGAATGGCAGAGGGCGATTATCCCGCGCTTAGAGAGCGCTTTCCCGAACTGCCAGTTCATCGTGACCACGCACTCCCCGCAGGTCATCAGCGAGGTGAAAAAGGAAGGGGTCTATCTGCTAAAGAAAGACGGAACAGTGGAACAGCCTTCCAGCTCCTACGGGCGAGATAGCAACAGCATACTGGAGGAGTTGATGGGCGTGTCGGAGCGCCCTGAAAAAATCGTCAACCTTATCAAACAGATTTATCGCGAGATTGACTCAGGGGAGATAGATAGGGCGAAAACGTCTACGCAAGAACTACTGGATGAAGTGGGAGAGGATGAGCAGGAACTGGTGCGAATGAGTATGCTTCTCAAGCGTAAGGAGGCTCTCCTACAGAAATGAGGCATATTGCAAAGGGCGTAGAGCCAGAGTTTTTCGCGCAGTGGAAACGGCGCAACGCTAAAATTGTACGCGAGTGTCAGTGGAGCGAGGACAGTATTCCTAGCGAAGCCGATAGGGAGAGGTGGAAAGGGATGCGCCGGCGCCTCAAAACCGATATGATAGAGCGAGAGCAGGGCTATCTATGCTGTTACTGCGAAAGCCGGATAGCGGCGGATACAAGCGAAATTGAGCATATCTGTCCGCGCTCAAAATGCCGTCCGCTATGCTTCGCCTACTCAAACCTACTCGTCTCGTGTACCAAAACCAGCCACTGTAACCATCATAAGGGAAGCCAGTACGACGAGCGCAAATTCGTCTCTCCGCTACAGTCTGACTCCGCTACTCAGTTCCGTTACCTGCCGGACGGTAGCGTAGAAGCGAACGGAGATTCGGAAGCCGCAATGGAAACCATCCGCATTCTCAACCTGAACGCACGAAATCTTAGAGAAAAACGCGAATTAGCCCTGCTAACTGTGGAAAACAGCGATGACGGAACACGACAGTGGTGGCTTGAAGCGTGTCGCCAGCCCTCTACCTCAGAACTCCCACAGTTTTGCTCCGCTATTATTGACTACATAACGCGAAACTTTGGAGAGATTTCAAGATAACTATGCGTCCAGACCTATCCATCGTCATAGTGAGTTACAACACCCGCGATATGCTCCGCGACTGCCTCAACGCGCTTCCCGCAGGGTGCGAGGGGCTGACCGTCGAAGTTTTCGTGGTGGATAACAACTCGCCCGACGGCAGTATCGAGATGGTTCAGCGAGAGTTCCCTGACGTACTCTGCATTGCGAACAGGGACAACGCGGGCTTCACGAAAGCCAACAACCAAGCCCTCAAACTCGCGCAGGGCGAAATCGTCGTCATACTCAACCCCGACACCGAGACCGAACCCCGCTCCATGACTACCCTCGTCAACTTTCTGCGCGAACACCCCGACACGGGCGCGGTGGGTCCCAAACTTCTCAACACCGACGGCTCCCTACAGCATAACGGACGACGCTTTCCAACGCCTTACCGCGAATTTCTGGGACATTCCGGCATTGCAAACTGGAATCGGGCGAAGTTTGATAACGAAATGGAGTATGGAAGAGAGGACTTCGACGTTCTGGCGGAGGTAGACCAGGTCTCCGGCGCGTGTATGATGGTAACGAAGCGCGTAATGGACGAGGTTGGGATGTTGAGCGAAGACTTCTATATGTACTACGAAGAGGTGGAGTGGTGCTGGCGGATACGGCAAGCCGGCTATAAGGTCTACTATGTGCCGGAGTCGCGGGTCGTGCATCACTGGATGGGGAGCGTTCGGCAGGTCAGTCACGCGATGACGGCGCGGATGTTCAAGAGCGCCCTCACCTACTACAAAAAGACGGGAACGCCCGCGCAACGTCTCGCCATTCGCGGCGTTATCGCAATGGGGCTTGCAAAGTACCAGTTTATCTATTTCGGGGTGCGCGTGAAGCGCGTTTTGCGGGGGCTGAAACTTATTCGATGAAAATCGCCATGCTGACAACGGTTGGGGAGAGATGCGGAATCGCCGCCTACACTGCGGAGTTGACCGAGGCTCTACGCCGTCAACCGCGTATGCAGATTGAGGTAGTTCCGATAGAGGTCGGTCATCAGTCGCTCGAACACTATCAGGCATTGGCGCTACGACTTAATGCGGAGGACGTAGACATCGTGCATATTCAGCACGAACACAGTTTTTGGGGCGGAATACTGCCCGGTCACTCCGCCTACTGGACACTGCGCTACCTCATCAAAAAGCCTATCGTCCTGACCGCGCACACCACCTACTCCCTCGCGCAGATGCTTCGCCTCAAAACAGAGCGCCGCCCCCATATCTGGCTAGCAAAAAAAATCCTGACACTGCGAAAGGCGTACCGCGACAGCGTAGACATAGCGCCCTTCGCGACGGCGTATACCCTCGTGCATACCAAAGAGGCGGGGCGCGAACTGGTGGCGCGGGGCGCGAAGCCGCAGAATATCTCCGTGATACCCGCAGGAGTCCCCAAAACGTCTCTAGCCCCCGCCGAAGGCGCGGCGTTTCGCGAGAAGTACGGATTAGCGGGGAGGCGCGTTCTTACGCTCTTCGGGTACGTGGTGGCGAGCAAAGGGTACGAGATGGCCCTCGATATTCTGCCCTCCCTGCCTTCGGATACCGCTCTTGTGGTGGCGGGCGGGGCGCGAACTCCCGACATGGAGCCTTACGTCGCCCAACTCAAGGAGCGCGTCGAAAAGGCGGGGCTAGCGAATCGTGTCGTCTTTACGGGGTATCTATCGGATGAGGAGATAGCGGAGGCGATGGCGGGTACGGACGTTGTGTTGGTTCCGCATCTGCAAGCGACGGGGTCTTATTCGGTGATGGTTCCCCTAAGTTATGGGATGGCAATGGTTAGTTCCGACCTCGCCTGTTTTCGCGAGATTCAGGAGCGTCACGCCTGCATGGAGATTTTCCGCGCCGGCGACAAAGAGGACTTCCTTTACAAACTCGCCTCAGTTCTGGACAGCCCGGAGCGACAGAGGGAACTTCGCGCCCAGTCCGCCGAGTACGCGCTGAAGTTTTCGTGGGACGAAATCGCAAAAGTCACTGTGAAAACCTACAAGGACGCGCTCAAAGCGTGGAACGTTCAGCCCAAGAACTTCGTGCCGCTCTCGATGATTAAGCCGCGTGTGAAGCCTCCGGCTACTTAACCCCTCCCTAGCCCTCCCCGACACGGAGAGGGAATCTTGTGGCGCGAGGCTGTAACGTTGGTCTCCGTTATACCCATAGTGGTAGCAAGCCTCCTCTCCTTACGAAGGAGAGGAGGGGTGAGGTTAGAAGTGTGTAAAGCCTCCGGCTACTTAGGTTTCAGCGGTATAGCGAAGCCGCGCTTGCCCTTCGCCTCCGCGATTTGCGCCATGCCGCACTTGCCGCACCCCTCGTCGCAACCGCCTTTGTTGTTCCGAAAAGCCTTCAGAGAGAGAACCCACCGCCGCCCAAGATAGAGCGCGGCAAGCCCCACGAGTCCGAAGGTTATCAGTTTTTGGATGTCCATTTTGTTCTCCTCCACCCCAGTCCAGTAGCCTGCCTACTCTACGTCTGGCAAGCGCCTTGTTTTGTATTCGCGTTACACATTACTGTTGCAATACAGAGCGTCCGCCCCTCGCCGTTTCGGAAAGGGGTTGGGGAAAAGGTTAGAAGGCAGGAAGGATGAGGGAGGAGACCCGTTCTAAAGTGAACGCGGACTCCTCCCTCCCTCTCTGAAACAGCGCCACCGTGTTAGCCTTGCCTGTTCCCTTGTTGGTGTTCTTGAGCGTTACCGGGCAGAAACGCGCTCCGCTCGTCCTGCTCATGCTTCTGCTGTTTTAGTTGGCGCTCGGCGAGTTCATCCTGTTCATGGCGCTGGTCTGTGGCGGACATGGGATGGTGCGCGTCATCATCCGTATGGATGGGCAGGGTAATCTTCGTATTATCGTCTGCGACGTTCGCGGGAGCGTGAGGATTCTGATTCTTGTCAGAGGGGGTTGTTTTGTTTGTCATATCAATCTCCTAACCTAAGTTGAGACCTCGTTTTGCGTCATCGCAGTCTTTGCCGTACAGTAAAAGCGCCAACTCTCGCTATTCCAGCGGATTACGATGCACCTATAGATTATCACACTTTGTCGCCTTTGTGTCGACTTTTGTGACTGTGCGGTAAAAAGACGATACCCATGCCAAACGGTTTGGATGTGTTTCACTTCAGTTGAGAAGTAGGGCAAAGGGCGTAATCTCTAGCCCTCGCTCCCATCCCCTCTCCGCCCGCTCTCTCCCCTATACCTCTGAAATACGCTTAACGTGAGCGTGAAGCCTTGCCAAAAGGTTAGGAGAGATACCGCTTATAAGGTTAGCCGAACGCTCCCGTTTTTCTCTATTTACAACATATCTATAGGCAGGCGGCAGAAATGGGCTTTTCCAGCACAATAAGTAGGTTGGCGTATTCTACACAACTCCAATTTGCGGAGCCGCTCTAAGATAGAGCAACTCTGTTTTGAAGCGTGTCGAACGTATGTTATTACCGCCAAACTATTCGGTTGCGATGAAAAGAGGTCTGCACAATGAAAGTAACACAGCATCGTGTACTGCCCGTAGCGCTCTCTCTGCTACTACTGCTTGCGTACTCTCGTGCGGAAGCGCAGTTCCAGCAAATCAGAGGGTGGGGCGACAACTCCAACGGTCAGTTGGGTAATGGAACGATGATAGACAGCAATATTCCTGTCAAAACAGTTGGGCTACTTGGCGTCGTCTCGGTAGGCGGCGGTGGCGACCACTCCCTTGCCGTAAAAATGAATGGAACGGTATGGGCTTGGGGTAGCAACTCCAACGGTCAACTGGGAAACGGAACGACGAACGACAGTAGCTCTCCTGTTCAGGTCTCCGTGCTTACGAATATACTCCAAGCCACCGGAGGGACTCTGCACTCTCTTGCCGTGAGGTCAAATGGAACGGTATGGACATGGGGTAGCAACTCCAACGGTCAGTTGGGAAACGGAACGACACATGAGAACCATCTTCCTGTGAGAATATCCGGACTCACAAATGTCGTTCAGGTTTCAGGCGGAGATGTCCACTCCCTCGCAGTGAAGTCGGACGGAACCGTATGGACATGGGGCGGCAATAACAGCGGTCAACTGGGCAATGGAACATTCAACAACAGCAAAATCCCCGTTCAAGTCATCGGTCTTACGAATGTAGCGCAGGTTGCAGGTAGCGAGTCCTCCTCGATTGCTTTAAAGTCAGATGGAACCGTGTGGGCATGGGGAAACAACCAGTATGGACAGATTGGCAATGGAACGACTACAGACAGCGCCACCCCAGTATTGGTCTCTGGTATCACTGGCGTCATCCAAATTATTGGCGCAGCGAATCACTCCCTCGCAGTGAAGTCGGACGGAACCGTATGGGCATGGGGCTTGAATGATACGGGACAGTTGGGAGACGGAACGAATATAGAACGCGACGTTCCTGTTCAGGTCTTAGGACTCTCCAGCGTAACCCACATTGCAGGCGGGGCGAACTTCTCTTTTGCGCTGAAGTCCGATGGTAAAACGTGGGGCTGGGGGCGTAATACTCTGGGGCAGTTGGGCAATGGAGCCAATACTGATACCAATACGCCTATCCTAATATCCAACCTCCTCAACACGGTTCAGATTGCGGGCGGGGCGAAGCACTCCATTGCGATTTGCACCTCTCCTCGCTTGGATGGAGTCGACGTTACTGGTAACTACGGGCAGATGGTAACGCTTACAGCCCGCCTCCGATCCAGACCGAGCGGAGATCCTATCGTTGGAGCGGTGGTCTCCTTTAGCATAGATGGAATCTTCGTAGGAAGCACCGTAACCGATTTGAAAGGGTTCGCCAGAGCCGGTTATAAAGCGACCGACAACCTCGCAATTGGCGATCACGCGCTTGTCGCCTCCTTCGGAGGAGATGCGAACAACCTCGATACAGTAGCGACCAGCGTTTTCACCACTCTCCAAACAGGGACTACGCTTAGTAGCGCGAACCTCTCCGTGCAAGCGGGAGACGGTCTCAGCTTACGTGTTCGCCTCAAGAGCGCTATTAACCTAGACGGCGTGCCCGGACAGAGCATAACCTTCAAGGTAGATGGAGTCTTCTTGGGAACAGCGACTACAGATGTGAACGGTATCGCCACTTTCCCATACGCTGTACCGCAACTCTCTGTAGGGGCGCACACAGTGGATACGGCGTTCATAGGCACGGCGCAGTACTCTGGCTCCGCAAGTTCGGGCGTAATGATGTCTTCCACTTCGAATACGCAACTCGCAACCGACGAGATTACGGGCGCGGTAGGAACCACGATAAACCTGACCGCTATCCTGAAGCGCGCTACTGATGGCGGCTATCTTCTTGGTAGAACCGTAACCTTTAGGGTAGACGGCGTTGTCGTAGGAAGCGTACAGACCAGCGTAAGCGGTTTGGCGAGTTTCTCCTACACGCTCAACCTAACGGCGGGAAAACATAAGATTACCACTTCGTTTGCGGGAGACGCTGACTACAACTCCTCAAATGGCGGAAGCGACCTTATCACCTACTAGAGTCATCCTCTACAAAGAGAAAGCCCCCTGCACTCTATGTGCAGGGGGCTTTCTCTTTGCCAGAAGGTAAGAGTTCACTCTTTTAGGAATTAACCGCGAAAGACGCGAAAAAGCGCGAAAAAATGCACACAAGCCCCAAACTTGGAACCAATCGCACAGGCTTCTAATCTCAAACCACAAAGGCTCCTCTCCTTATCTTAACAAGCCTGTCGCAGGAACCTGACCACCTTGTAGGTAAGTCTTTCTCCCGAATTGGGAGAAGGATGTCCGTAGGATGAGGGCTAGGAGAGGTTGCGCGGGTTATGGGAGACTTCCCATAACCCTGAACTCTTTGCCAGAAGAGCCAATTGACCTTAATACGCCGCGTGTGTTATAATGCCTTGAAGATAGAGACGCTTCACCTCTTGTTTCTAAAAATCCACTCTATGCCTGTATGCGCTATGGGTACGATATGGTCTACAGAGTTATTCGGGCTGTCATGAAACCCCAATTCTATCCGTTATAAAAGGAGAATCGCTATGTCCTCTGGTGTAAGTTCTGCGAGGTCGCGCTTTCTGAGCGCGTATGTACGCGCCCTCGCTACCTGTTCGCTAGTTTTGACTCTAACGCTTTTTGCGGGCGCGGCGAAAGCCGCTCCGCCCGATGTCGCTACCTACCACAACGACAACTCAAGAACGGGTCTGAACTCCAAAGAAAGCGTGCTAAAACCCTCCAACGTAAACGTAAACAGTTTTGGCGCTCTATTCACGCAACAGGTGGATGGGCAGGTCTACGCCCAACCACTCTACCTCTACAAAGTGACAATGGCGGATACCAAAGTTCACAACGTCGTCTATGTCGCAACCGCGCACAATAGCGTCTATGCGTTTGATGCGGACTCGAGCGCGGGCGCAAACGCCAACCCGCTATGGAAAGTCAACTTCGGCGCCTCCGTACCGAATGGGGAGTTGGGTTCTGATGACATCAACCCTGAAATCGGAATCATCGGCGCGCCGGTAATAGACAGAGCGGGCGGCGTTCTCTATGTGGTCTCGAAAGTAAGAGGGCAAGACTCCTCTGGAAACCCGACGTACACGCAGCAACTCCACGCGCTAGACATAACGAGCGGCGCGGAAAAACTCGGCGGACCTGTCACCGTAGAAGCCACCGCTCCGGGCGTGGGCGACGGAAATGATGGCGCGGGCAGTGTGCCATTCAACGCTAAAATACAGCATCAGCGCTCCGCTCTACTACTCGCTGGCGGGCAAGTTATCATCGTTTGGGCTTCGCACGGCGACAATGGCCCCTATCACGGCTGGGTTATGGCTTACGACGCTCATACCCTAAAGCAGACCTATGTCTTCAACACCTCGCCCAATGCGGTGACTAATGGGTATCCTTTGGCGGCGGCGGGCATCTGGATGGGCGGCGCCGGTCCTGCCGCCGATAGCGCAAATAGTATCTTTATGGTCACGGGCAACGGTCTCTACGACTTAATTGGTAGCCAGAAGCCAAGTTATGGCGATAGTATCCTACGCTTCGACTCTAAGGGCGGCTACCACATTGGCGACTACTTTACGCCTACCAATCAGCAAGACCTCGATAACGCCGATGCCGATTTGGGTTCGGGCGGGATTCTACTGCTTCCAAACTCTGTAGGTAGCTACAATCACCCTCACATTGCGGTAAGTATTGGCAAAGATGGCATACTAAGGCTAACGGATAGGGATAAACTGGGGCGTTTTGACCCGTTCTACAACAACGATGTGCAGGAGTTTGGCGGTATTGGCGGAGTGTGGGGAATGCCCGCCTACTTCAACGGTTCCATCTATACGGGAGGTAGCGGCGACTACCTCAAGGCGTTTTCGGTGGGGAATGGTCACATATATCGGCTTACCTCGCAGTCGCCAACGGGCTACGGCTATCCGGGACCCACGCCAAGCGTCTCGGCGAACGGAACAACAAACAGCATTGTGTGGGCGATAGACACATCGTCGTATAGTTCTGGCGGGAACTCTGTGTTACACGCCTACGACGCGACGAACCTGAGCAGTGAACTGTACAACAGTAATCAGGCGGGCGCGCGAGACGCAATGGGCGGAGCGACCAAGTTCACTGTGCCGACTGTCGTCAACGGCAAGGTCTACGTCGGTTCAAGAAACCAACTCACTGTGTTCGGAAACGCTACGTTTACGCCGTCGCCTACAGTATCTCCTGTAGACGGGGTCTATCCCTCGCCGCTCGCGGTGAAAATAACGGATACTGCGTCGAACGCGGTTATCTATTTCACGACGGATGGCTCCGACCCGATTCCCGGCAAAGCCAATACCTATAAATACTCTGCGCCCCTGAGCCGCACGAAACCGACGACTATTAAAGCGATTGCAGTAGCGCCTCAAAAGCGCTCTAGCGGAACGGTTATCGGAAACTTTATGGTTGGAGCCGCTTACGGTACTGGAACGGGGCTTACCGGACACTACTATAACGACCCTGACGGGAACACGCACCTACAGGGAACGCCAACGACAGTTCAGGTTGATCCTACCATTAACTTCGACTGGAATGGGGCTTCTCCTGCGGCTGGCATTGGCGGCAATAGCTGGAGCGCAGAGTGGACGGGCAAAATTCAGGCGCTCGGAACTACCGCCTATACCTTTGGCGTAAACGGAGATGATGGCGTGCGCCTATGGGTCAACGGGAAACTTCTAGTGGATGGCTGGGTTTATCAGGCTCCGACATGGTACTACGGAACGATAGATTTAGTAGCGGGCAAGAAGTACGACATCAAGATAGACTTCTTCCAGGGCGGGGGCGGTTCGGTAGCCCAGTTGTACTGGGGAGCGACGGGCTTGCCCTGGCAACCTGTTCCTAAATCGCAACTCTACTCCAAGTAGCCGCGCTCTGTAAAGCGAACAGCCCTCTGCACACTACGCGCAGGGGGCTGTTTCTGACTCTTCCTCACGTAGTCGCGTGAATGGTAAGGGACTCAACGCTACATCGCCACATAACTCCGCGATAGGGAGAAAAGTATCGATAGAGTCCCTGTCTACTACGGATTCGGCGGGGAGGTGGCAATCAAAACGACCAGAGTCTCGTTACCTGTGTTCTCTATTCCATGCTCGCACCAAGGCGGTAAATAGACGAACATCCCCTTCTCCACCTCCTGTTTGCGCCCGTTTGCAAACGTCATCGTCCCGCGTCCCTCCATGATGACGTAGGTCTCCTCCGTTTCGTGCGAGCCTACCCCGTTAATGGTGTGCGGCGGCAGGTAGAACATCACAAGCCCCAAGTTCTTTGCGGGCGCGTTTGGGTTGACGGGATGCACCACGCGCACCCCCAGACCATGACAGCCGGGATAGGCGACGGGAACGCCCTCCTGCGCCGTCACAATCATCGGCTCGACGGGGGTGTCGGGCTTGGGTATCGTCGGGATTGAACCCTCTGCATAGCCCTTGAACTGCGTAATTTTCGCCATCTTCTGTCTCCTTTTCTAAAAAATCGACCTAATCCCTTAACTCCCTTCTTGAAGCGGGAGGGACTAGGGAGGGGTTAAAAATCGCGATGGTAGCCGGCTGTCCAGCCCCCATCTACAGTGAGAATGTGTCCGTTAACATAACTGCTCTCGTCCGCGGCGAGAAACAGGGCGCACGAGGCGACCTCCTGCGCGGTTCCGGGGCGACCTAGCGGGACGTGCGCCAACATCTGCGCGACCCTATCGTTAAACTTGCCGCCCTCGCCGTAGAAGAGTTGTTTTGTACCCTCTGTCAAGATAGAGCCGGGCGCAATGCCATTCACAAGAACTCCCTGAGGAGCCAACTCTAGCGCCATCGCTTTTGTCAGGTTGACGACTCCCCCTTTCGCCGCGGCGAAAGCGCTCTGCAACCGTAGCGGAACCAGCCCCACAATCGAGGCGATATTGATGATACGCCCCGCGCCCTGCCGAAGCATAGGCTTCGCAGCGTACTTGCTCACCAAAAATAGCCCCGTCAAATCCACGTTCACAATGCGCTCCCACTCCTCTAGCGGGAACTCGTCCACATTGACCCGATATTTGAGCGTGTTCACCCCCGCGTTATTGACGAGAATATCCAGCCTTCCATAGCGCTCCAGAATACGCTCCACCCCGCTCATAGCCTCCGCCTCCGAAGTCACATCCATACGAAGCGCCATGCTTCCTTCCGCGTATTCGGAGACCTGCTGCGCGGTAGCGAAATCTATGTCGGCGTACACGACCTGCGCCCCATTCGCGACATAAGCGTCGGCTATTGCCTGCCCAATGCCTCGCGCCGCCCCCGTGACGAGGGCGACCTTTCCAGAGAGATTGACCTGCATACTCCCTCCTTTCCTGTTTCCGCTATGTTATTCGCCTATTTCGCGCTTTCTTCCTCTCGATTTTTCAGGCAGGCAGGGATTCAGGGCGTATTTGTCGGATATTTAGAGTGAACTTTAACCAAGAAAGAGAGGAAGACTACTATGGGCAAACTTCCGATTGCTCTCGAACTCTACTCAGTGCGTGAAGATGCCGCCAAAGACCTGAAAAGCGTGATTGAGGCGGTGGCGAAAATGGGATACGATGGCGTGGAATTTGCGGGGTATCACGGTCACTCCGCGCAAGAACTACGCCAGATGCTGGACGATAACGGGCTGAAATGTTGCGGTTCGCACCTCGGTATTCAGACTCTGCTAGGGGACGAACTCGCCAAGACGGCGGAGTTCAACAAAGTCCTCGGCAACGAGTTTTTGATTATTCCGGGACTTCCAAAAGAGTACACCGCCTCGAATGCGGCGTGGCTCAAGACGGCGGCGATAGTAAATGAGATTTCCGACAACCTCAAACCCTACGGACTGGTGACGGGCTACCACAACCACCACACCGAGTTCCATCCGCTAGATGGCGAGATGCCCTGGGACACCTTCTTCGGCAACACGAAGCAAGAGGTCGTGATGCAGTTCGACTGCGGCAACTCGATGCACGGAGGCGCGGAGGCGGGTCCCTTCCTGCGTCGCTATCCTCATCGGGCGCGAACCGTTCACCTCAAAGAGTACTCCGCTACCAACGACACCGCGCTGATTGGCGAAGGCGAAGTGAAGTGGGCGGAGATTTTTGAACTCTGCGAGACCATAGGTTCGACAGAGTGGTATATCGTGGAGCAGGAGAGTTACGCCCACCCGCCCCTCGAATGTGTTGACCGCTGCCTCAAGAACCTAAGAGCGATGGGCAAGTAAGTCGTCCTTCGCCCTCCCTAGTCACTCCCCCTCCCCGCTCAAATCTGGGCGAGGGGCGGGAGTGACCGCTAAAGACAGGGGAGGGCTAAAATTTCAACTTTTTTATGAAATTTCCCCAAATAGCGCAAATATAACGCCTCGATTAACGCTTGGCTAACGCTCCGAATGCTAATATGTACTTATGTAGGGTGAGAATGGCGACAGAAAAGCCTCTCTCCGCCCAGTGTCGCCTCCGAATTTATCCGCTATGAAGGAGTAATCACAATGACCGTTCACTCCCGCTGGGCTACAAAAGGCGCGTTTTGCCTTTTCGCTCTGCTTTTTGTTAGTCCCATTTTCGCGCAACAGAATGCGCCCGCTAACGCCGCCCAGACCTTGGGGCGCGCCCCTCTCGCCTTCGAGAAGAACGCGGGACAGAGCGACCCCAAAGTCAAGTACCTCTCGCGAGGAGACGGCTACGCGCTCCTCCTCACTCCCAACGAAGCCGTCTTCTCTCTGCGGCAAACCAGCCACAAGAAGCCCTCCCGCACCCCCCGCGCCAAGTCCGCCAAAACAGAGACGGAGGCGGGGGCGGCGCTACGAATGCAACTCGTAGGCGGGAACCCAAAAGCGCAAGAGACTGCGTTTGCGAAACTGCCCGGAACCACGAACTACTTCATCGGGAACGACAAGAGTAAGTGGCGAACGGGCGTGGAGAGCTACAGCAAGGTAGGCTTCAAGGGTGTCTACAAGGGGGTGGATGTCGTCTACTACGGCAATCAGAAGCGGCTAGAGTACGACTTCGTGGTACAGCCGCAGGCGGACGCTACGGCTATCCGTTTGAAGTTCGCGGGGGCGAAGCGTGTGAAGTCGTTAACGAATGGCGCGTTGTCTCTGGACATGGGGAACGGGAGTCTCCAGTGGCGAGCGCCCGTAGCGTACCAGGTTTCGAGTGTAGGCAAGCGTGTCCCCGTCTCTGCAAAGTACGCGCTGAAAGGCGGAAGCGAAGTCTGCTTCAATGTAGGCGCTTACGACCACAGCAAGCCTCTCGTGATTGACCCCGAACTCGTCTACTCCACCTATCTGGGCGGAAGCGATGCGGACTGGGGTAAGGCTATCGCGGTGGATAGCGCAGGGAACGCCTATATCACAGGACGAACCTACTCGGGTAACTTCCCGACAACCATTTCTGGAACAGCCGGGTATATCTTTGTTACAAAGTTGAGCGCAGACGGAACATCCCTTATCTACTCCACCTACCTAAACGCAAGTAGTGTCAGTGGTATCGCGGTAGATGGTTCTGGTAACGCCTACATAACGGGAGACTCCAGGGAAGGCTTACCTGTAACGGCGGGAGCCTTTCAAACGACTTATGCCGGAGGAGATAACTACTACGGAGACGCCTTTGTCACAAAGTTGAGTCCGGATGGAACGTCCCTTGTATTCTCCACCTATCTTGGCGGTAGCGCCCCGGATAGCGCGACCGGAATAGCGGTTGACAGCAGGGGCAGGGTCTATGTAGCGGGATGGACAGCCTCCACAAACTTCCCTGTTACGAACGACGCTTTTCAGGATAGTAATTACGGCGGTTCAGATGCCTTTATAACGCGCTTGACGGTAGACGGAACAGCGCTGGTCTACTCCACTCTTATCGGAGGTAGCGACTCGGACAGTGCAACCGGCATAGCGATAGACGCTGAGGGAAGCGTCTACATCACAGGAACGACCCAATCTGCCGACTTTCCTGTTACGCCCGGCGCCTTTCAGCAGTCCCTGAAAACCAACTCTATCTACTCTTATAACGCCTTTGTAGCGAAATTAAATATCTCTACGCAAACACTCGTCTATGCCACCTATCTGGGCGGTAAGGATGCCTACGGCAACGCCATTGCGGTAGACAGCAAGGGATTCGCCTATGTGACAGGCTCTACAAACTCCCCTGACTTTCCAACAACCGCTGGCGCGTTTCAAGAGGCTTATGGCGGAGATGAGCGCTACCAACATCGCCGGTTGCGTGACGGGGATGCCTTTGTCACAAAATTAAGTCAGGACGGAACCTCGCTCGCCTACTCCACCTTTCTGGGGGGAGGAAATAACGACATTGGCTATGGTATCGCAGTGGATAGCGATGGACACGCCTTCGTCGTCGGCTCTACAACCTCCACCAACTTCCCCACTACCAGCGACGCTTTTCAGACGGCATATACGGGCTACTACTGGATAGAACACTTTACTGACGGCGCTGAGGCATTGTTGACCCCAAATATCTTTGTTACGAAGTTAAGCGTCGGCGGAGACGCTTTGCTAAACTCCACCTACCTCGGCGCGCCCTCTGCAAAGCACGGCTTATCTGAAGGCTTTGGCATAGCGCTTGATAACGCAAAGAGCGCCTACATTACAGGGTATACCACTCTAGGAGACTATATCTCTGGGGGCGATCGCAGTTTCGCCTCGTTCACGATAACGCCCGGCGCGTTCCAAACGACATACGGCGGCGATTTAGATGACTACACCACTGACTGGCAAACAGAGTGGTATTTGGGCGACGCAGTTGTTGCAAAGTTGAGCATGACCGACCCACAGGGAAAGGTGAGTACCGTAGTCAATGTTAATAGCTACTCCGCCACCTTCGGCTCCCGTTCGCTCAGCGCCTCTCTCGTCCGTAAAGCGGACGGTGTAGGGGTGAAAGGCAAACCCCTCGCCTTCACGCTGGATGGAGTTTTGGCAGGAACCGCTAACACAACAAGTAGCGGCGCAACATTTTATACCGCGATGCCGCTTTCTGTAGGAACTCACACGCTCAAGGTGGATTTCGCTGGAGACGCTAAATACAACGCCGCTTCTGGAAGCGCGACCATCACGATTACCAAAGCCCCGACCTCTATCACTCTGTACAACTACGCGGGCAAGTACGGAACCGTTGTGAACCTGTCGGCGCGACTCAGGTTAGTCGGTAAACCTATGACCTTCGCGCTGGACGGAGCCGTGATAGGAACCGTCACAACGGACGCGAACGGGTATGGCAATCTCGCCTACACGATTTCAGATTCGTTCGCTGTCGGAGCGCATCAACTTACTGCGTCGTTTGCAGAAGACGATACCTACCTCGCCTCCTCCAAAACAAGCGGCTTCACCATGAATCAGACGAACTCCTCAATATCCATGCCTAGCGCCTCCGGTCAGTTCGGAGCGACCATAACGATGACAGCCACTCTCATCCGAAACACCGATGGCGCGCCGCTAACGGGCAAAACCGTGACGTTCAAGGTCAAAGGGGCGCAGGTTGGAACCGCTGTTACAGATACCTCTGGAAAAGCGACGCTCGCCTATAAAATAGAGGAGGCTCTTGGAGTAGGGGCTGTCGCGCTGTCGGCGGAGTTTGCGGGAGACAGTC
>CAIJLM010000666.1 GCA_903821495.1 uncultured Chthonomonas sp.
CCGCCTCTACCCCCGTCTCTCGTTTGATGGTCGCTAGAAGGTTCGCCATAATGCCCACCGCCTGCTCGTGGGTCTCTGCGTCGAGCAGTTGGGAGCCGATATGACAGTGAACGCCTTGAAAACTAAGTTCAGGGATTTCGAGAATGCGCTTCACCGCTTTCAGAGCGGAGCCATCGGCGATATTGAAGCCAAACTTGGTATCGGCTTGCCCCGTGCGAATCAGGCGGTGCGTATGCGGGTCTACTCCGGGCGTAGAGCGAACCAGAACCTCCACCGTGCGTTGGGCGTTTTTGGCGACTTCGGCGAGCATCTCAATCTCGCGGAAGTTATCAATCACAATATGCCCTACGCCGCTCTCCACCGCCATCTCCAGTTCGCGAAGAGACTTGTTGTTGCCGTGCATAGCGAGACGCGCCGGAGGAAAGCCCGCTTGCAGAGCGACGTAGAGTTCGCCCATCGAGGCGACATCCATATTCCAGCCCTCTTCCGCGATAATACGGGCGGAAGCGAGCGTTAGAAAGGCTTTGCTAGCGTAGTAGAATCTGTTTTTTGGGTAGCGTTTCTCAAAAGCCGCCTTGTAGTTGCGGCAGTTGGCGCGAATCGTCGCCTCATCAATCACATAGAGAGGGGTTCCGAACTCTTGAACGAGCGCAACCGTGTCGCACCCGCCAATCTCCAGATGCCCCAGAGCGTTTACGCTCTGCGTTCCCAGTAACATCGTCTACTTCCTACTCTTCCTGTTAAGTGTTATCTTATGGTGTAAGACCGACCTTGCAAGCGGCGAGGCGGTCTTATTTCTACAATCAGAAAGTGTACACTCTTAGGAATTTCTTGTCAAGGAGATAGTTAGGGCGAGAAACCCCTTCGCCCAGAGGTAATTGCAAGAATAACGACACGGGCGCGCCGCTACGCCTTTCTTTTCCTTGACAAGTTCCCTAGTTCATTCTATAATAACCAGAAGCCTTGCGCGAGGCGGCAATCGCCTCGCGTCGTTTACTGTCTGTAAGCAAAAAGCAATCCTAATTGAGACACTGATAGTCTGCTCCGGGAGGTTCCGTCTTGTCACCTGCAAAGAATCGCATGATGCTGGTTTTTATTTTGATTCTCAGCATTCTCTCCGCCATTATTACCTTTAAGGACAAAGTTCCCCTTATAGGCGATACGCACGCCCGTCTAGGCTTAGACATACAGGGCGGTATGCGCGTCGTGCTTCGCGCTAAGACGGAGGACTATAAGGGCGGTAAGTGGAGCGCCGACAATCTGGAAGCGGTGCGCCGCATTCTGGAGAACCGCGTCAACTCCACCGGCGTATCAGAGCCTATTATCATCAATAAGCCCCCCGACCAAGTGATTGTCGAGTTGCCCGGTCTGCGAAATAAAGACGAGGCGCTCGCGCAACTACAGTCCACCGCGAGTTTGCAGTTCTACCTCCTGCCCCAGTTGGAGAGCCGTGAATGGAGTATATCGCGCCGCCCCAACCCCAAGACGAACGAGGACGACGAGATACTTGTCAACTCCACTGGGCAAGCCGTCACGGCGGAGCAGTTGGATGCGGCGGTCTTTAGCCGAGAGCCGATTGTAACCGGAAAAGACCTGCTTCCCAAAAGCAGAGCCGTCCCTAGTCCCAGTTCCGGCAAGCCCATTATCGAGTTCGAGTTTAACTCGGACGGCGCGAAGGTATTCGAGCAGACGACTCGCGCTAATATCAATAAGCATCTCGCCATCTTCCTCGATAAGCGCCTTCTGACGGCTCCCACCATAAATGGGCCCATCGCAGGGCGCGGCATTATCGAAGGCTCCTTCACCGTCGAGACCGCGAAAGCCCTCTCCGAGCAACTCAACGCAGGCGCTCTCCCTGTCCCCCTCTCGCTAGAAGAGGTGCGCGACATTGAAGCCACGCTAGGGCGCGAATCGGTGGCGCTGACGACGAAGGCGGGCGTGATTGGTCTCATCCTCGTCCTTATCTTTATGCTCGTATACTATCGCCTGCCCGGCCTTCTTGCGAACGGCGCTCTACTGCTCTACACTCTTTTCTCGCTCGCCATCTTCAAAGGCGGACTTGCGTGGTTCGGCGTAGACCCTGTGACACTCACCTTACCGGGTATTGCAGGGTTCATTCTCTCTATCGGTATGGCGGTTGACGCGAACATCCTGATATTTGAACGCTTGAAAGAGGAGTTACTCTCCGGTAAAACCCTCCGCAACGCGATTGAAACGGGCTTCAAACGCGCCTTCACCGCTATCTTCGACTCGAACGTCTGTACCGTGCTGACCTGTCTTGTGCTGTTCAACTTCGGCACAGGTCCCATTCGCGGCTTCGCCATGACGCTCGGCTTAGGCGTTCTGATAAGTATGTTCACCGCCATTACGGTGACGCGAACCTTCCTCTACGCGCTGGTGAGCATGGGCTTCGCGCAGAAGCCGGAGTTCTACGGCATTCGCGAGGGGCATACGCACCGCGAGTACCACTTTATGCGGCACGCGAAAGTGTTCCTCGTCGCCTCCTTCGCCATTATCGTCCCCGGACTTCTGTTCTGGGGAATGGGCGGAATTAAGACGAGTATCGACTTTCAGGGCGGCACGGAGTTGGTGATTCCCTTCTCGCAGAGTCACACAACCCCTCAAATTCAGAGCGCTCTACAGAGCATTGGCGACAAGTACAAAGACAGCCGCGTTGTGGTCTCTAATGAGGCAAGCGGCGTGAGCCGAGTCTATGTAACCACCGTTAAACTTACCGACCAAGAGCGCAGTAGCGTCGTTACGAGTCTGAGCCAGAAACTGGGCGGGATGGCGCCGGGGCAACGAGAGAGCTACGCGAACGTTAGCGGCGTTATCAGTCACGAACTTGTTTGGAATGCAATCAAGGCGGTTTTCGTCGCCTCCTTGCTCATCCTTATCTACCTCGCTATTCGCTTTGCGATAGGGGGTTACAAAGAGGGCTTGAAGTACGGGGCTTGCGCCCTAGCCGCTCTGCTCCACGATGTCGCTGTAGTGTGGGGCGCGTTCGCCATACTCGGCAAGTTCTTCGACTGGCAGGTGGACAGCCTCTTCGTGACGGCGATGCTCACGGTTATCGGCTTCTCGGTTCACGACACCATCGTCGTGTTTGACCGGATTCGCGAGAACCTGCAACACCGACCCAAGGGCGAGAGTTTTATGGATTTGACAGACCGCAGTATCTCCCAAACACTGGCGCGGTCTATCAACACCTCCCTCACCGTTCTTATCACGCTCATGGCGCTGTTCTTCTTCGGCGGCTCCTCCATCCACCAGTTCACAGGCGCGTTGCTGGTAGGTATCCTCAGCGGAACCTACTCCTCTATCTTCAACGCAAGCGTCCTTCTCGTTCTGTGGAAGAAGGGCGATACCGGACTGGTCTCTAAGGCGGCGCAGAGTAGACTCGCCGTGCGCCCCGAAGCCATCCTACCCGGCGACAAGCCTCTTGTAGCGGCTTCCGCTCCTAGCCTCTCTGGCGCAAGCGCGTCCGTCCCCTCCGATGATGAGGACGACGGCGATGACGAGGATGTAACGAAGCGTCCGCCTCGCCGTCAGCCCGTGCGCCGCCGACGTATGTAGGACGCTTTGGGGCAGGGGCTGAAAGCCCCCGCCTGTAAAAACCGCCCGTCCTTCGGACGGATTTTACGATTTCGGCTGAAAGGCTCGCCGCTCTCTCGAAAGGTTGTTTGGGAAGGGCGAGTTTCTAGGCGGAGTTCCTATAACCCCCTTCCTGAACCAGAAACGGGAAGGGGGACAACTTTCGCTCTCCTCGCTATGAATGGGAGCATCCAAAATGCTTATCCAGTTCTCCGTCACAAACTTCCGCTCTTTCTACAAAAAAACCACTTTTAGTATGCTGGCGGGTAGCGATACGACCTCCCTTCCTTCCCATGTCTACCGCAAAATAGAGGACACGCCGTTGCTACGGGCGGCGGCTATCTACGGCGCGAACGCCTCCGGCAAGTCGAACCTAGTGGCGGCGATGGCTTGGTCTAAGAACTTTATACTTTTAGGAAACGCCTCTCCTGCGCTTCAACCTTTCCGCCTTGACAAAGAGTGTCTGTCCTCTCCGAGCGAGTTTGAATACATCTTCTACACTAACGATACCTGCTACACTTACGGCTTCGTAGTGGATAGCCAAAAAGTGCATAAGGAGTGGCTCTACGCGGCTACCAATAGCGGCGAAGAGACGCTGTACGAACGAGAGACTCTGGCAGATGGAACCGTGCGGGTAACTTTGGGCGAAACCGCAAAATCTCATGCGGAAGAGGCGCAATTTCTTCATTTTCTCGCGCAAATCACGCGGAGAGAACAACTTTTTTTGACGAAGGCTATCCTCGAAAAAAACGAGAAGATGAGGCTTTATGAGGAGGCTGAGAGTTGGTTCGGAGATTCTTTGCTGATAGTTGGCGCGGAGCAGGAGTTCCTACCAATAGATATGCTCATTGGATTTTCTGCAAAATTCCAAGAGCAGTTAGGGCGGAGCCTGAAGGACTTTGGGCTGGACATATCGTTTGTGCGGATAGGCGCTGAACCTCTGCGAAATTCAGAGTTAATCCCTTTAGATATTCGCGAGAAAATCCTTGCTAATCCGCCACCCAAAAAGAGCGTTCAGAGTGTACCGGCTACAGCTACTAGCCCACGATGCGTTATACTCAGAGAGAATTCGGATGATTTGTTCATTGGTAAGATACTGACTCACCGGGAGAACAGGCAGGGCGAAGACGTTCGTTTTGAGTTGGAGGATGAATCCGATGGGACGCAAAGGCTTATGGCGCTTTATCCGCTACTACTATTTTTACGCGGCGACCTATTAGAAGGCGGCGACCATTCAAGAGTTGTGGTTATTGACGAATTAGATAGGCGACTCCATACCCTACTGTCTCAACAGTTCGTCAAGAGGGGGTTGGGCGATTCGAATGACCCATTGCCTACGCAACTCATATTCACAACGCACGACACGAACCTGCTTGACCTCAAACTCTTGCGCTCCGACGAAATCTGGTTTGTAGAGAAGGACGATTTTGGCGCGACGCAAATCTCTTCGCTGGTGGAGTATAACTACCCCGAAGGCGTGAATATCGAAAAAGGCTACCTGCAAGGGCGTTTCGGAGGAGTGCCCTACCTTGAAGAACTGCACCTGCTTACACCAGAGGCGAGTCATGCGACTTCGTAATGTTGCAGGGCGCGACGAAGAGAAAGTGCGCGATGTCGCGAAGTTCGTCATTGCGGTAGAGGGCGCGAAGGCGGAACGGCTCTATTTTGAACGCTTCCAGAGTCCCCGACTCTATATCAAGACGCTTCACCCGGAAGGTGTCGCCGACGGCGCTTCCGACCCGCTCCAAACGCTCCAACGTCTGAACACCTACATCGCCGAAAACGAAGAGGATTTTCTGCCCGGCGACTCCTTCTGGCTTGTGTGCGATAGGGACGAATGGGAGGCGAGTAAATTTCATCAGGTTATGGATACGGCGAAGTCCAGCAGATTCAAGCACGAAACCATTCTCAGCAATCCCTGCTTTGAACTCTGGCTACACCTGCACTATGCGGAGTACCCTGAACACAGGCGGACTCGCCTGATAGAATCGCCCTTGAAGGAGCGTCCTAAACAAATGAAACAAGACCTCCACGAAGCCAGTGAGGGCAGGGGACTCGACCAGTGTTCCGTAGCCGATTTTGGGAGTCGCCTACAAGCCGCTATCAAAAGGGCGAGAGAGTTGGACGAATCGCCCGAAAATCCCATCCCGGACTGTCCAAGCACGCGCCTCTATCTCCTCGCCGAGCGTCTGTTGGAACTCTGCCCGCGCTACAAAGAGGCATCCGCTTCGTAATTTATCGCGATAGAGAAGGATTTTCGGCTCTCGAAGGCGAATTAGAGAGCGTCAAGCGGACAGGCGAGGCGGCAGTCGTCTCGCCTCTCTTCATGCCTATTACGGCAAATTTTCGTTTCTTGTAAAACCAGAAGCGCTAAAATTTCGTACACTCTAATACCAATACGTCAACGCTCTGTTCCCCATATCCCAAGTAGGATGAGAGGCGCTCAAATTATGCAGACAGGTCAGGCTGAAGAGACAATGAACGCCGCATGGCGATTTCTACTCCGCATTGTCGTCGTTGTCGTCGTCATTTATGCGTTTATCCATCTTCGCGCCGTTATCAACACGCTACTTTTTGGGGCGATACTCGGCTACACCTTTGAACCCATCGTAAACGGGCTACTGCGGCGCGAATGGTTTCAGAACGCCCACCATTCGCTGGCGCGTCTCTGCTTCAGTATAGTAGGCGCTCCCTTACAGAATGTCAGATACTTCAAGTCTCGCGGACTCTACCAAGACCCCAACCCCAAAGTGCATCGGCACTCCCTCAAAATGCTCGCCACGCTCTACGTGTTAGTCATAGGATGCGTCTTAGCCTACTACATGGGTAGAGCCGTTGTCACCCCCTTCACCATGCAGATAAAGCAGATAGTGGACGGGCGCGAACAGTACCGCAAAATGTACGAGAAGAACGTGCCGGAGAGCGTGCGCGAAAAGATAGAAGAGACTATTCAAGCCCCTGAGTTTCAAGATAGAGTGAAGGAAGCCGCTCTGCACGGAGCCGGAGGCTTGAAGTACGTGGTGGAGATAGTGCTGTTGCCCGTACTCGCTTTCTATTTTATTCTGGACGGGCGCAAACTCAAGCGCGAATTTATAGGGCTAGTTCCCAAGCGTCACTTCCGCGAAACCGGGCGAATGCTCTACGAGTTCAACCAGATAATGCGCTCCTACGTGCTAGGGCAGTTTATCCTATGTACGCTTGCGGGCGTGCTTGTGGGGCTAGGACTAGCCCTTATCGGCGTTCGGTACGTTTTCGTGTTGGCGATTCTTGCGGGCATCACCCGCGCCATACCTATCGTGGGCCCCATCATAGGCGGCATACCCATCATCCTGCTCACGTATGTAGACGACCCCAAAACCGGCTTGATAAAAGCCCTCTGGGTGCTAGGCTTCTTTACGTTCATGCACTTCGCGGAGAGCAAGTTCATAATGCCAATGCTCATCGGCGAACGTATGGAGTTGCACCCCGTCATTATTATCGTGGTGTTGCTAATAGGCGGCGAAGTAGGAACTATTCTACTGGGAAGCGTTATCGGAACCCTGCTCGGAATGTTCTTCGCGCCGCCCGTTACGGCGATATTACGAGTGATGATTCGACGCTATGCGCTAAAATTACCCCGCTATTCCGCCGAAAATAGCCATTAGAGTCCATTTTTGTTAGCGAATTCCGCCCTTTCACGATAGAATATGTCAGTACAACGGCAGAATCGTGCTATAATAGCCAGAGGTTTGTCGCCCCTGCGAACGAAGAAAAGCGGTATTTACAAAATTCTTTTTTATAAAGAAGGAATAGTTGTAGGGATTGCTAAATCTAAGTACGCCCCATAAAACAGCGAGATTGCGTGCGCGGGGAGACAAAAGCAATCATCAGTAAACCTTTTAACGAAAAGGATTCAGTCGTGAATGACTCTCCAAAAAGAGCAAACCCATTCCCGACTGAAAGGAGTGAATTCTAAATGTCCGACGAGATTGTCCTGGGAGCGCCTGAGGTAGAGCCTACCGAGATGGCTTCCCCGGTCGACGCTGGCGTTACGCCAGAGGAACCGACCACGACTCAACCTGCTGCGCCTGAAGCCAGTTCAGCGACGCCTGTAGCCCCGCCCGCTAAAGAAGAGGCGATGGATGAGTTTGAGCGGGCGATGCGAGCGCTTGATATGGGCGCGAGGAACGAGAAATCTTCTCAACATCTTATTGTTGGAGAGGTGATTTCGGGTACGGTTATGCGTGTTGACCGTGAAGGGGCCCTTGTGGATGTGGGCGCAAAGTCCGAAGGAATCATTCGCCCAGACGAAATTTCCCGCGAACCCGGCGCTAACATCGAAGAGATTGTCCATGTTGGCGAAGTGATTCGCGTCTATGTGATGCGAACCGACGACGGCGATGGTCGCCCCGAACTCTCCAAGAAACGCGCCGACTTCGAGCAGGCGTGGATAAAGGTAGAGCAGGCGAAAGAGACCGGAGAGGTTATCTCCGCTTTCGTGCAAGCCCGCGTAAAAGGCGGTCTCACTGTAGACCTCGGTATCCGCGGCTTTGTACCCGCTTCGCACGTTGGCAACGGCAACCTCAAGAATAACCTTGAGAAGTACGTTGGGCAGTCGCTACCCCTCAAAGTCATTGAAGTGGATAAAGACCGCCGCAAGGTCGTGCTTTCCCACCGCCTCGCCATACAAGAGGAGCGCGAAGCCAAAAGCGCCGCAACCAAAGCCAGCCTCGCCCCCGAACAGATTCGCACGGGCGTGGTGCGACGTATCGTACCCTACGGAGCCTTCATAGACCTCGGCGGCGTGGACGGTCTTCTCCACATCACGGAGATGTCCTGGACGCGCATCAACGACCCCAAAGAGGTGCTTCGCGAAGGGCAAGAGATTGATGTCATGGTGCTAGGCGTAGACCTCAGCAAAGACCGCGTTTCACTCGGTCTGCGCCAAATTCTACCCGACCCCTGGACGGAAGTGCCAAGCCTCTACGCAAATGGCGATGTGGTGATGGGGAAAATAACCCGCGTTGGAAACTATGGAGCCTTTGTTCTCATAGGCGGAGTCGAGGGAATTATCCCGCACTCCGAACTACCGCGCCATAAAGCCTCTCGCGGAGTGGTTGTGCCCAACTCTGGGGACGATGTAGAGGTCAAAATCCTCGACCTACGCCCTGAAGAGCGCAAAATGAAACTCTCTATGCGAGCGTTGCAGGTGGAAGAGCCTCCTGCGCCTGTCGAAGCGGCTCCCGCCTCCACACAGTCCGCTCCCGCTAAAGAGACCGCGACAACCGCTGGTAGCGGCGCTAAACGAGCGCGTAAAGACCGCGACCGCGACCGCGAACAGGGCGAGCCTTATACCCGCTACGTACAAGAGGACGAGCCTCGGTTTACTATCGGAGAGGCGATAGCCGCCGCCAAGCGTAAAAGCGAACGCCGCGAACGTCGCCGCCAAGAGGAAGAGCCAGAGGATATGGAAGTCGATGTTGACGTTGAAGTCGAAGTCGAAGCCGTCGCTCTGGAAGTAGCGAATGTCGAGGCGTAAGAACCTCGGTTACAGAGTAGAGGAGAGGGCTAAAATCGCCCTCTCCTCTATTTAATACCGTGTTGCGCGTAGGCTTAACCGGCGGTATCGCCTCTGGGAAAAGCGCGGTATTAAGGCTTCTACAGCAACGTGGAGCCGTCGTATTCAGCGCAGACGAGGCGGCGCGCGCTGTTCTCTCCCCCAAGAGTAGCGCACTGCGACAGATACGCGAAGCCTTCGGCGCGCACGTGTTTGCAACGGATGGAACCCTCCTCCGTAGCCAACTCGCTGCGCTCATCTTTCAAGACGCTCAAGCGCGTCAAACGCTCAACCAAATCACCCACCCCCCCATACTACGCCTTCTCGCGGCTCAAATAGAGTCCGCACAGTGCGAACTCTCCCCCCAAAATATCGTTATAGCGGAAATCCCTCTGCTCTACGAAGACCGCCTGCAAAGCTGGTTCGATGTAGTGG
The DNA here is from genome assembly GCA_903821495.1 of uncultured Chthonomonas sp. Taxonomy (GTDB): domain Bacteria; phylum Armatimonadota; class Chthonomonadetes; order Chthonomonadales; family Chthonomonadaceae; genus CAIJLM01. The sequence continues at coordinate 9,566 of CAIJLM010000666.1, forward strand.
CGGTAGTCTCCGCCTCGCAAGAGATACGCCTACAACGCCTTGCAGAGCGGAACGGGCTGACGCGAGAAGAGGGGATAAAACGCCTTAAAGCGCAGATACCCCTTGAGGAAAAGGCGGCTTATGCCGATATTGTGATAGAGAATAACGGCGACCTGTTAGCGCTTTCGGAAGAGGTGAAAAGCCTCTGGCAGACCCTTCAAACGCTTAACGCCCAAAAAAGCCATGAGATTTAAGCCAGCGCCGAAAAATCGCTTGCGTTCTCTGAACCGTTATGATATAATCCGTCAAAGCGTAGGGGTAAACCCCCGCGTAAATATGTGAAGAATGTCCATCTTCCCCCGATGGCGCGAACTAATGGGAGGCGTTCCCCCCGTCTATATCAATAGAAGGTGACGAGCGTCCCCCAATCCATATATGAAAACCAACCCCCCGAAATACTCCCTCCCAAACGAGAAGGGTGTGTTTCGTTCCCCTGTCTCAGGGACTCATCTACCTAAGATGCGGTTTTGTGAGATAAAATTAAAGTTTTTTGCGAAAAAAGAGGAAAACCCTTTTCTGATGTCGCAATAAGCCTCTAAGACCGTTTCGTTTTCGTGAGCAGGGGGGGATTTATGGGAAGGGAGAGGCGGAGACCGCTTGTTCCTAAACGTGTCCCGTTACTCATCTTCGGATTGATACTGTCTGTGAAACCCTCGCCCCTTCCGGCGCGGGAACCTTGAAGGAGGATAGAAACAGAGTGAAAGCCAATCGCTGGAGTCCTGTTACTCGCGCTTATGCTTGGCTCGTGGCGTTAGCTCTGATGATGCCAGCTCTTATGGGTAGCCGTGCAAACGCACAAGCGCCCCAAGTTCTGCGCGTAATCGTAGCCGACTTTACCAATGCAAGCCGCAATGGTGGCGAGAATCTCGCTGCAACGGCGACCGCCGCCGTCTACACCGAATTAGCGAACACCGGTTCAACCCGCTTCTATGTCTTCACTACCCCCGAAGTCATGCAAGAAGCCAAGAGAATCGGTATAAAAACTCCTAGTAACCCGGGGCAACCCGCTAACTTTAGCCGTTCTGACCTTTTACGCCTAGCGAAAGAGCTACAAGCCGACGCTATCGTACAAGGACAGGTCGTCGCCTCTGAGTTCAAAAAAGGGCGACCTATAGACCTCTCTCTACAGGTGACTGTCCTCGACCCCGCCTCCCTAGAGAGTATCAACGGCGGCGCTATTCAGATGACCGCTAAACCCGCTCTAGGGCAGAACGCGAGCTTTGAAGAGCTGACCAGCAAAGCCCTGAACGATGCGGCTCTGGATGTTGTACGCCAGATGTCCCAACGTCAAAACATCACCGGAACCGTGCTTCAGCGCGTCGGCGATAACATCGTCCTCAATCGCGGACTCCGCGATGGCATCAAAAAGGAGATGGAACTCGTCATTACCCGTGATTTGGGCAACGGCGTTAAAGTCACGCAAGGGCGCATTCGTATCGTAACGGCTTACGCCACCGATTCCGAAGCCATTGTTGTGACTGAAGTCGGCGGCATTCGCCCCGAAGACGTGGGACGCATGGTCTATGTGCCTCCGTTTATTATTAGCGATACAGGTAGAATTACTAGAGTGACAGAGCAGAATCGCCCTGTCAACTTCTCTAAAATCGGAACCATGCTCTCCGCGCTCGGACTGGGCGTGATGATTGCAGGGTCTTCGCACGGACCCAACTCCAGCATCACCAACCTTACCGCAGAGGCGACCTCGCAGGGCGACCTGCCACAGGTTCGAATTACCTGGAACGACAACCTCTGGGGCAATGGCGGCGTTCTTCAGTATAAGATATTCCGCGACCCTGACTTCCCCTATAGCCCCAACCTCGGCTCTGTTGGCGGTGGCGGCGGCGGTGGCGGAGCGGGTGGTGGTGGCGCAGGCGGCGGCGCGGGTGGCGGCGCTGGCGGAGGCACAACCGCCTCTCTACCTGCAACTCCGGTTGGAACCACAACTTTCCACACCTTCCTCGACCGACCTTCGCCGAACTTCCCGTTCGCAATTGGCGGACAGTACTTCGCAGGAATACCCTCTACCGGCTCCCTTTCCGGACTCGGAACTGGCGGTAGCGGCGGCGGCGGCGGTGGCACCGGCGGCGGTGGCGGTGGCACCGGCGGCGGTGGCGGCACTTCTAGCGGCGGCTGTACTATTGTCGCGCTTATCGGAACGTTCGACACTGGCTTCACCTCTGGCTTTAGCTACAACTACCTCGTTACCTCCGTTATTCTGCGTTCCGTTACCCAAGCCACTAGTGGCGGTAGCGGCGGCGGCGGCGGTGGTACAGGCGGCGGCGGTGGCGGTGGATTTGGCGGCGGTGGCGGTGGCGGCACTGGCGGCGGCGGCGGTGGCACAGGCGGCGGTGGTGGTGGCACAGGCGGCGGCGGTGGCGGCACTGGCGGCGGCGGTGGTAATGGTGGTGGTGGCGGGGCTTCCACTCAGTGTATTGAGACAGACCCCGTTCAGTCTGGTTTGACTACGCCTATCGAGCCTTCTCGTCTCGATTCGCCCGGCGACCTTACCGTTGCCGACGACACAGCGTTCAATCCGACATGGGAGACCGCCCTAGGAGCCGATGTGTTCCAGGTGGAAATCTCTACAGACCGACTCTTCAGCAACCCGAACACTATCGTGCGTCGTACCATTCTCTCGTCGTTCCCGAACGCTCGTGGACAACAGCAGAGTCTCTCCGACCCGATTGACCTTAGCAAAGAGCCTGCAATGCTCGCAGACCCTATCTATGTAGCGTTCAACAACAGCGGCATCAATCCTCCCACCATCTACTGGAGAGTGGGCGGACGACATGACGAGGACGTACCGGGACCTGTGGACTGGATAACCAAAAACGCGACAACCGCGGGTAAGACTTGGCGATTTGTATATGGGCGCGCTCTACGCTTCACGCCCGCCATACGTCCGCCGAATCCTCCCGGAAAGTCCGCCTCCGCTTCGCTGAACCGCTTGATGAGCAAGACCCGTGCAAACGGTCTGCCCCTCCCGCTTCCCGGCGACTCTAGAGGAGCCTCCGCAGTGACGCAGTCTCGAATCCCGACCATCCAAGATATTCTTGGCGCGGGACGTAGACGACGCTTGTAGAATCGCTCTCTTTTGGAGAGAGGGCTACCGTCCTCTCTCCAAAAGACCTTTGAACCGTTCGTAAAGAGGTTCGCCTCCTGTAGAAGGGTTCGCCCTGCGTGGAAACACGCTTTGCAATCATATTCCGGGTTTCCGGTACGAAGTTAAGATGTCTCTACCTATCCCCCCGAACCGTATGTAGACCATCTCGTCTTCTCGAAACGTCGGCGCTTCGCCGTCTAATTACGAAGATATTTCTTAATGTATCTCTTCCGAAATAGGGGATAGGAAGAAGAGATTTCACTCCGAAGCACAGCCCCGGACAAGGAGTTTTTGGTTATGAATCATAAGCCCCGGCTCTTCAAAGCCCTTCGGGTAACATTTTGTATAGCCGCTACGTGGTCTCTCGCCACGGGCGCCGCGCACGCCCAAGGGAATCGACCTAAAATCGTATATGGCAAAATTTTGCTCTATATGCAACCCGGCACTCCTCGTGCAACCGTTGACGGTTTGGCGGGTCAGATAGGCGCCGCGAAGGTGAAATTCCTCTCACTGCGCGACTGCTATGAGATAACCCTTCCCGTTGCGGAAGCGACGGAAAAAGGGACGCTAGACGCAGTAGCGAAAATAAAGGCGAGCGTCAACGTCAGGTCTGTCAAGGGTATGCCCGCCTTCTACCATCAAGAGGTCAAACTTGAGCCCAACGACCCGCGCTATCTCTCAGGCGAACAGTGGAACCTCAAGATGATGAACCTTCCGCAAGCCTGGGCGATTAGCAAAGGCGGAACGGGAGTGAATGTCGCTGTTATAGACAACGGCTTCCTGCCAGACCACGAAGACCTTACCGGTCAATACGTCATACCGGGAAGTAAAAACTTTGCGGAGGGCGCGAGCGACGACCCCACTGTGTACGATGTACCCGTCAATTCGACCGTTCCCTTTGGAGCCGCCGAAGGCAACGCGCACGGAACCCACGTTAGCGGTAGCATTGTCGCGAAGACCAATAACGGAAAAGGTATTGCGGGCGTATGTTGGGAGAACATTAAGTGCATTGGGCTACAGTGTACCGTTACGGGCGACGATACAGGAACACTGGATGGCGGAGCCATTATCCAGTCCATGAACTATGTGGCGACCAACAAAATCCTGCTGAACATCGGCGCGGTAAACATGAGTTTCGGCGGTTATCGTGGACCCGGCGGCGCCCAGAATGGCGATGACCCTGAGTTCGTCGCTTGTAAAAGTATGGCGGATGCAGGCGTTATCTGCGTCGCGGCGGCGGGAAACTCTTACCCCTTCCCCAATACGGATTTTATCCCCGCAGGTTTTTCTTTCTGTACCACTATAGGCTCGGTGGGACCCAGCGGGCAGAAAGCCTACTATTCACAGACTCCGAAGGTAGACATATCCGCTCCCGGCGGCGACCAGTTGAACCGTCTTGAAGACGGTATTCTAAGCTCCGTGCCTCCGAACCAGAATATACAGCCGGGCTATCTTCGCAACGTCTACGAGTTCTATCAAGGAACCTCGATGGCAAGCCCCAACGCTTGCGGCGTTATCGCTCTCGCGCTCTCGTTGCCGGGCGTACAACCCGCGCAGGCGTTGCAAACCATAAAGGACACCGCGAATCGCGGCGGACTCAGCGTCGTTCCCGACCCAGCGTTGGGCTATGGGCGTGTAGATGCCTATAAAGCTCTACTAGCCCTTACCGTAAACGTTCACGTCGTTAATCCCAACGGAGTCAACGACCAAGGAGTGCCTAGCTCTCTTCCGGGCGTTGTTCCTCCGCTAGAGACCTATAAGCCGCTTGTTCGCCTGAAAATCAATCAGGTTACACCCGATAATTTGACCCTAACGATTGACGGGCAAGCCGCGACCCTGACCCCGAACGTGTCTGACCCCACAAAGCCTAACTGGGACTTGACACTTCCTGGTGGAACGGTTATTACGAACGTGGTGGTAGGCGATACCTCAACTCCCAGCCCGTCCTATTCCATAGTGTTCCCTGCGAAGTTCACTCCTGGCGCTACTCCCGGCTCCATAGACGACCGACACACCATAGTCCTAAGCGGAACCAATCCCGATTCGGGGATAACCCGTTCCGATACGCGAATCTTCACCATCATCCCGCACACTCTTTCGGGAGTGGCGATACCGGATGCAAGCGGAACAGTACGACACCTCGCGATGATTTCCATTCCGTTTATGGAAGCCGCTGGCGATTCGCCTACCGGCGTTGTGCGAGATGTAAAAGATCTGCTTCGCCCAGATGTCGCGCTCTATCGCTATGTGTATCTTGGTAGCGGAACCAACACGGTTCCCGGTTACGCTTCGTTTAACACGGCGAACGACCAGCATCCCGAATACGCGAAACTCTACTTCACCGGAGCGACCTCCTCCGTTGACGGCTCTAGCGACCCGACCAAAACGGACATTCGTCCTGTTGGCGCCTCTTGGTTTGCAGACCTGCCCGATACCGTCACCGTCAAGAGCTTCGGTAAAGAGTTTGGAGACCAACCTATCCGTATTCCCATCACAGAAGGCTGGAATATGATAGGAGACCCTTACAACTATCCTGTCCCCTTCACCACTGTTCTTCTTGAAGACAAGAAGGGCGACCGCGTTTCTGTTGGAGATGCCATCGCCCAGAATAAGATGCTGGGACTGATTTACCGATACGACGGCGCGAACGGATATGTCTACGACCAACTGCCGGATGCGAACCTGCAACCATGGCAAGGTCACTGGATATATATCCGCCCGCAACACGGTTCCGCGGTGAATCTGAACAATACCTACTTCCTGTTGGTGCAACCCACCAACCTGAACTCCATAGGACGCGCCGCGAAACTCCAGACGACTCGTGCAACCACGACGCGCCCCTCTGGAAAACCTGTCGTTGCAATAACGGGACCCAACAGTTGGGCGTTGCAACTCAAGGCGCAGGTGGGTAGCGTCCGCGACGCAAACAACTTTGTAGGAATGACCTCGGTGGCGGTAAACGAGAAGCAACTCACTCGCGTACCCAAACCCCCGATGCCCGCTTCCTATATAAGCGTTGGCGTTACCAATCCCAATACGCCCGGTATCCTCTACTCTGAGGACATTCAGGCTACAGGCGGAGCGAGGACATGGGATGTCGTAGTCGCGACAGACCAACTCAATACAGACGTGAGTCTCGCCGCCAATTTTGTCGGAACGCTACCACGCAACTATCGCGTCACGCTTACCGATAAAGTCACTGGTCAGATGGTCGACCTTCGCAACACCCGAAGCTACCACTATAATTCGGGCAAAGCGACTCCCACCCGAAACTTCATAATTACAGCGCGTCCCACAACACTGGGGCAACGCGCCATTATGAGCGCCGTGTTTGTCAACCCAAGTCGTTCCACCGATGGACGCGCCGTATCCGCCTACGAGATTGGCTATAATCTCTCTCAAGACGCTAACGTCGAAGTCGCTATCATGTCCGCCTCTGGCAGGCAGATTGCGGTGGTAGGGGCTACACGCGCAGTCTCCTCCGGCGACAACCGAGCGGTATGGAGCGGGCGCGACAACGCAGGACGGGCGGTTCCCGCAGGAACCTATATGGTTCAGATAAAAGCGGTGACAACCGAAGGCGAAATCACCCGCGTCGCGCAACCACTGCTCGTCACTGGTCGCTAATCGCGAAATAGGGGAGGGCGCGAACTTCGCGCCTTCTCCTTCTTAAACACTACAGACATCCGAATCGATGGCTCTTGTTAGCGGTTCGGCGGTTCCTGATACAACTCCTGACTCCCCCAGTCTGGAACAAAATACCCCAGAGGGAGGACTCCCGATATGGAGTGCAAACACACTATGTTCCGATGGAAAAAACACACTCTTCTCTCCGCTATGCTACTCGCCGCTATTGGCGTGGGCAATCCCGCTTCCGGGCAAGCGAACACCGACATCACTGCGTCTATCGCTAACGACTACCTAATTTTTGAAATAGGTGTCGTCGCGCTCAACGCTGGCGGCATGGGGCTTTACAAAACGAACCCCACGACCTTTGGCGGCGCAGACGACATTCTTTGGCGCCGAAAGCACGGCGTAGACGAAATTGGCGATACGAAAATCATTCCGCCCATCGTCCACCGTGGCACATGGCTCTACGTTCGCACAGACGGCGGCTCTTGGCTGAACCGAAACGGCTGGGACTACTACTTTGGCGGACCTCATAAACTTCCGCCGAACTACACCTACTTCAACATCGTCAACAACCGTATGGAGATGGAGTGGTTTTCATGGACTCCCGGAACTCCAGCGTTTATTACGCCCAACGGCAATAACGCGGTAGGCGGCGGCGAACCGGGCGGCGGTGGCGGCACGGGCGGCGGCGGTGCAGGCGGTGGCGGCGGTGGCGGCGGTACAACAACCGCTTTCAACCCCAACATCTCTATCCAAGCGCAAATATCCTTTGTACACGACTTTATTCGCATGAAGTATACCGTTGTGAATAACGATACGGGTATTCATACCGTAGAACTCGGCTTTTGCCAAGACATCGTAGCGCAACCGCGTCACTTTGGCGAGTACGATGGTCCCCTACGCATACCCGGTATGCCAGAAATCTACAAAGAGACGCTTATGGGCGGCACGAACGTTCCCAAATACTGGGAGACCTTCGCCAACTTAACCACAGGCTCGACGCTCGTCTATCCTACGCTTCACTCGCTTCGAGGCGTTTTGAGACCGAACTCATTAGGTAGTCTTGAACCTTCCGTTCCCTCCTACGTGGCGTATGCCAGCACGAATGGAATAGCGGGCGGAACCATTCCGAACAGTCCGAGCACCCTCGCCAACGACTTTCTGTCCAATCCGTCCATTGAGCTAGGGCGACCCGGCACAGGCGGAGTGCGCGATGCGGTGGTAGCCAACTTCTATCCCGCCATAACGCTTACGCCAGGGCAGTCGAAAGATGTCTATATCTACTTCGGACAGTCTACCACGACCCCCGACTTCCAACCGCCGCTGACGTTGTGCGTTGGAGGACCGAGAGCGCTACTCTACAACCATGGCGATTTCGCGCCTACGCCGTTCGTCATATCTGGATACGTGCAGAACGTAACCGACCTCCAACGCTTTGGCGGAACGAACAGCGGGCCCGTAACGCTCTCGCTCAACCTTCCCAAAGGGCTTGTTCTCACCCCGGATAGCCCGCCCGCAACACAACAAATCAGCGATACCGCCCCCGGTCAAGAGGCTCCTGTCTCATGGCGGGTAGTAGCCGATGGCACGGTCAACGGCTTGCTGACCTACTCGGTATCCGTATCCTCAGCGTTTGTTCCGAGCGGTAAGACCATTCAGCGCACCGTTGAAGTGCCCGCCCCGACAGGGTTTGTCGCACACGGCGCGGGTAGTAGCACGGATTCCGCCGGAACGCAGCGTTGGCAGATGATTAGCGTACCGCTGACTACCGGCTCCGACCTACCTTCGGAGGTCTTAGGAATGAACGCCGGCGACTTCTTCCTGAAGCAGTATAGCGCTACGGCGGGAACCTATGTAGATGTTACCAAACTCACCCCTGGTAGCGCCTACTGGTTTAAGTACACGAAGCAAGCGGACCAACCTATCAACTTGGTGCGCCCTGTAGACCCGAACGACCCGACAAGCGCGCTTCGATACAACCCTGTAGATAATCAGGTTCAACCCGACGGGCAGAAGTTCTCGGAAGATATGCCGTCTAGCTGGGTGCAGGTTGCGAATCCCTACCTCTATCAGCTCCAATTCGCTGAGATACAGGTACAGAATATCGCCACGCAACAGGTACTGACGTTTACCGAAGCCGCCATTCAGGGCTGGATAATGCCCCTGATATGGCAGTACGACACGAGCGACCCTAGTCCCGATAACTGGGCGTATCGTCGTATCTCCAACTTCGGCGAAACAATGGCTCCTTATTCAGGGTACTGGATAAAGATGCGCCGAAGCGGACTGAGGTTCATACTACCGGGTGTAGATACACCGGGCGCTATTGTCACCAGAGGCGTAACCGCTTCCACTGCAAGCGCTGGCATTTCGGGACTGGGCGCTACCGCTACCAACTGGAGCCTGCGCCTTATGGCGAAGGGCGCGAATACCAGAGACACCGATACCTATATCGGGGTTAATCCTAAAGCGACGGACGGTCTTGACAACTACAAAGGCGAAAAGCCCCCCGTTATGAACGCCTCCGTCTCGGTAGATTCTGTTAACGCCAATACCCGTCTCGCTACCGACCTGCGCTCTCCCGCGTTGGGACGTAAAACTTGGGATATTCTCGTTCGGTCTGTAAAGCCCGGCGAACAAGTAACCTTGTCGTGGGCGGACATTAAGTCAAGCGTACCGCGTGACTACAGTCTCGTCTTAATAGACAAAGACTCGAATACCCGACGCGCCATGGGGTCTACCACCTCCTACGCCTTTACGACCAACGACCAGAGCGTTCGTAATCTGCAAGTGGTCGCAGAGCCTACACGGGGCGCAGGACGTATGCGCGTCCTTTCGCTAGACGTAACGCCAAACGCTACACCGGGTAGCCGAGCCGTCTCTAGCGTCACGGTGAACTATGGACTTTCGGCGGAAGCCCAAGCCCAAATCGTCATCCGCGATGGGCGAGGACGAACTCTCCGAACGCTGGGTAGCTCCACTCGCGCTACAAGCGGCGCGACCAACAGCGCAGTCTGGGATATGCGAGACCAAAACGGAGTCTCTCTCCCCGGCGGCGTGTATCAAATCGAAGTGAACGCGACAACAACCGACGGACAACGCGATAGGCGCGTTCAGCCGTTCCTGATTTCGCGCTAACAACTACGTAAAGGGGGCAAGCGCCACAAGCGCTCGCCCCCTTTATCACTTTTTAAGGTGTGCGTGGAACGTTTTCCGCCCTCACAATCGTCTCAATAGATGAGACATACTCTAATTGAAGGCAAGGAAATATCAAAAATGAAGGTTCAGCCTACTCTACTGGGCTTGCCCATCGCGCTTATGCTTACAGCGGTCAGCATGGTCGCTACCCCCCTTATCGCACGCCCCATTAGCCAAAAACCAGCCTCTAAATCGAACGCAGACGATAGCAAGAAAGCGGAACCGCGCCGTATATTAATGCTTCCTATAGATACGCCCGATGGAAAAGGCGAGACTCTCACCGACGCGCTAAATGAGATAGTCCAGAAGCGATTCACCGAAAAAGACGCATTCGCCCTTACCATCTTTGAGCCAACCTCCGCCCTCATCAAACGCGCCGTCATAGATAGGCAGATTGAGCGCAAAGACCTCAAAAAGCCTTTTGATAACGTGGCGAAGGCGAAGAAGCTTGCAGGTCTACTCGGCTATAAACTCGTTCTCCTCATCGCCATAAACGACTACCAGTACGACGAGGCGAAAAAGCAGGCGACACTGGACATCTCTCTCCGTATCGTAGACTTCTCAGGCGAAAAGCCTAAAGTCGAAAAGTATGTGGCGGAGACCGCTACAAGCCCCGCCGATGCCCCGAAAGAGAAGAAAGAGGCGACCATCGCCTCCGACTTGCTAAAGGAGTTAGGCGAAAAACTGGTCAAAGATATGTTGAAAGCGAAATCCGCAGAAGAGGTCAAGAAGTAGAGCCATGCCGATTTGTGGAGGGGAGAACACGAACCAGATGCTCGTTCGTAAACTTTGTTATCTACTGTTTACGCTGTTAGTCTTGCCTATCGCCGCTCTGCCGGCGCACGGGCAGGCGCAATACTATGTGACAATGCGTACCTCGCGCCCTGTAGTTTTGGCGAACGGGAGCGATAAGACGCTCATATTCGCCGAACTACGAGAGCCGAACGGAAGACCCGCGCCGAACGGGCTGGAAGTCCTCTTTCAAACGACGCTCGGCGCTCTCTCCACAACGCGTGTCTTCACGTTTGGCGGCATAGCGCAGGTCGAACTGAGTAGCAACACGATCGGCATTGCGAAAGTGACCGCCTCAGTTCGAGGCTCTAGCAATGTGACCGATGTCGCCTTTACCGATAACCCCGATGAGATTCGACAAGGCAGTAACTTCGCTCAGGTAAGGGGGAGCAAAGATGCCTATATCGCCTACAGCGTTCCCGACAAAGTCATTGAGGCGACGAGTAGCGATGGCGGAATCAAGGTCTCCTACCGCAATATAACCATTAGCGCCGACCAAGTTCAACTTCGTTGCGACGACATGGTGGTTCGCGCCCTGAATAACGTAACCCTCAAGCGCGGGCGGCAAACCCTAAAAGTGAGCCGACTCTACTATAGTCTACAACTCGCTCAAGGCTACGCGATTGCGGAGTTTAAATCTCCCAAAGACGCCCGTCCACGCCTTCAAGCCGTCGCCGTCTCTGGTATGGATTTGAGAATTGAAGCCCTCAAAACTCCGATTCCAAACACCTACCTCGCGATGCAAAAAATCGAAAATCGCCTTCTGGTAGTCACAAAAGGGATTACCTACTTCCCCGGCGACAAACTTCAGTTCCGTCAGCCTAAGTTCTATCAAGACCAAGTTCCCATCCTCTCCTTTCCCTACTACGAGATGTCGCTGAACACGCAAGAACTCTTCTCCGACCAGTTTATCAGTCTCGGTACGAGCGGCTTTGGGCTTGAACTGCCCTTCTACCTGAACATGAGTCCCACCGATAAGACCGTTCTCTATCTGCGCCATCAACAGCAGATAGGAAGTAGCTACTTCGCGCAGGAGGCTGGCTGGGGCGTAGACCTATTGAGGAGTTATAGCTCCATAGGCGAGAAACGGGCGGAGGGCGTGTACGGTTTTACGGGACTAATGCGAGGGGACTGGGGCTTTCGTTGGATGCACAGTCAAGAGATAAACCCGAAAACACAGAGTACGTTCTATTTCGATGTGCCGCAACATCAGGGCGTTCTAGCCAACTTCAACCTGAATCAGCAGGGGAAGACGCTACGCTGGGGAGGCACGCTGTCAGGGGGAGAGGCGTTTGTCGCCTCGCAAGACCGCTCCTATCGCGGAGATGTCTATGTAGAGACGCAACCCCACAAACTCCTGAGCATGAAGGACTATCTCTATACCTTCCAAACCGAATACGTTAGGGCGGGGGCGACATCTAATGTCGTTTCCGATAACGTGACGCTAGGAAATGAAGAGACGAAAACACTCAGATTTCGCGCCTTTACACACCCGATTCCCATCAGCAAATCGTTTAACCTTAGCCAATCCTATTCGGTGGGGCAGATATTTACGAATTTAGGCAACTCTGGAATGAGCGAGACAGCGACGCTATCTTTCGATTACGTTCAACCTAAAGCGGGGTCTTTGAGCATTATATACGACTATATCAAGCAACCTTCGGGCCCCTTTACCGCCGTTGGTAGCAACCGATTAGGTCTAAACTACAACCTTGCCGCGAATAAGCGAATGCAGATAACCGTTTTTGGGAGCCTCTATCTCGATTCACCGGAGTCTACGCAGTGGGTAGATTTTATCTACAAGTTAGGACCGGAGTGGAGACTTTTTCTAGGAGGAACCTTTCAGAACTTTGCAGGGCAGAGTTTTAACGATATGCAGCTTACGCTGGGGCGGCGTATCGGGGCGCGTGAACTTCAATTGACCTACTCTACCTACCTGAAACGTATCTCCCTTGACCTCACAGCGACGCGCTTCTAGGGGGCATGAAGAGCGATTTTATGAAAAGAGGGAGGCTTTCCGCAAAGAAAGCCTCCCTCTTTTGTTTCTGGTACGCTAGAGCGTCTACTTATCCGGGATGTTTAGGCGCGATTCACCTTCGCCGACTAAACCTGTGCGTCGCCCTAGCAGAATACGACCTTGCACGGTATCCAGAGCGCTAATCTCGCGTTTATACTGTCTCGCCTCTTCGTTGAGCCTGAACACTTCCCGTTGTAAGAGGTCGTTTTCGGCGCGTTTCTCCAGCGAATAACGGTAGGGGCGCGAAATGACGATAAGGCACACGACGAGTAGCACGCCGACTATAAGCGCAAAGAGGCGTGTGCGCTTAGGCTTCGCTACTACCCGTTTTTGGCATTGGTCTGGTTGTACGGCGCTCATAAGGCTCTCTCCCAAAGTGGTTACGATTCGTGAAACGTGACAGGCTCTCCAATATGGTGTACTTTGATAAGGTTGGTTGTCCCCGGATTGTTGACAGGAACTCCCGCGGTGAGAACGACAATATCGCCCTGCTTAACAAATTTCATCTTGACAGCAATGTCGATAGTAGCGTTTAGCATCTCGTCGGTGTTGCCCACTTCAGAAATCAGAGCGGGGGTCACTCCCCACGTCAGGGCGAGTCTGCGATAGGTTATCGGGTTGTTTGTCACGCCCAGTAGTAGTGTTTTAGGGCGGTACTGCGCGACGGAACGCGCTGTTCCCCCCGTTGTTGTGGCGCAGAGAATAGCCTTCGCCTTTATCTGCTCGGCGAGAGTTACCGCCGCATGAGCCACCGCCTCCGTGACATCGGGTTGCGCCCTCAATCTTCGCTCATAGTCCTCATCTTTATCTAGCGCTCGCTCGGTAGAGACAGCGATTTTCGCCATCGTCTTTACCGCTTCTACGGGGAACTCGCCAGCCGCGGTCTCGCCGGAGAGCATCACTGCATCGGTTCCATCAAGAATAGCGTTAGCGACATCCGTCGCTTCGGCGCGGGTAGGGCGCGGGTTGGAAATCATGCTTTCCAGCATCTGAGTCGCGGTAATGACAGGCTTTCCAGCGCGGTTGCAGAGGCGAATAATCTCTTTTTGAACGAGGGGAACGCGGTCGAACGGCATCTCCACCCCTAAGTCGCCACGCGCCACCATGATACCCGCAACGGCTTGGATGATAGAGTGGATATTTTCTACCGCCTCCGCCATCTCAATTTTTGCGATAAGGGGGACTTTTTGCCCCGCCTCGCGAATAATCTCTTTCAAGGGGGCAAGGTCTTCCGCTTTTCGCACGTAGGAGACCGCCACCCAGTCTACGCCTAGCGACAGCCCGAAACGTAAATCGTCCTTGTCTTTTTCCGTAACGCTCGGAAGGCAGAGGTCTAGCCCCGGCGAGGTCACGCCTTTGCGTGGCTTGATTTCGCCTCCCACAGTACACCGCGCCCACACTATTCGGTTGGTCGTTCCCGCCTCTCCCGTGCATCGCGTCACCTTGAGGCTGATTTTGCCATCGTCCAGAAGTAGGTTTGCGTGTGGAGTCAGGGCGGCGAGCATCTCAGGAATCGGCAACGGTAAGATAAGATTCTCCGAGTGATTCCGTGTTTCCTTTTCGTTTTCGTCGCTGTCCGAAAAAACCCTTCCTTCTCTACAAGCGAAGCCTATCTCCTGTCCGCGTTTGAGGGTGATAGCCTCGAACCTTCCTAGCCTGAGTTTGGGCCCGGATAGGTCTTGGAGAATCGCGATAGGCGTATTCAGTTTGGCGGAGACCTCTCGCACCCGCCGAATGACCTCCGCGTGTTCTTCATAGGAGCCATGCGAGAAGTTAATGCGGGCGACATTCATTCCAGCGCGGACGAGGCGTTCAATTTGTTGGCGAGACCGACTCGCGGGACCCAGTGTACAGACTATTTTAGTGCGTCGCAACGTTTTCTCCCGTATCCCAAAATGGGGTTGATTTAGCGTGAGGCGAGGGCATGGCGGGCTATTTTGAGGAGTTACTCTCCGCCATGCCTACCAGTACCGCACGCACATAAGGGTCATCGTTGACGCGCTTCTGCATATTCGCTCGTTGAACGCTATCCAGCGTATGAAGGCTCTCTCCCGCTTCTGCGGACTTGAGACGCTCGGCGAAATCTTCAAACTCTTGCCATCGCTCGGCGAAATCCTCGTAGGAGAGCGCTATAAAGTTCAAGCGTTCGCATCCTATTCGATAGCGCTGATATTCTTCGTGAAATGTTGTCATTCGTTTCGCTCCACTGTTTATTATCATACCCGTAATATCACGGTATATGGTCAACCACCGCCACAAAAAAAGGGCTTGCATCTCGTTTATGAGG
>CAIJLM010000667.1 GCA_903821495.1 uncultured Chthonomonas sp.
AACCTCGGAGACGAATATCTTGCCGTCCCCTATCTCACCCGTCTGCGCGGAGGCGAGTCTCGCCTCTACAACGTCTTCGGCGCGGTCATCGGAGACCACAATCTCAATTTTGATTTTGGGAAGCAGGTTCACGATGTAGGTGTTGCCGCGATATTTCTCAGTGCGCCCGCGCTGACGACCATAGCCCCGCACATCCGCCACCGTCATACCCACGACCCCGATTTCGGAGAGCGCTTCCTTCACTTCGTCTAATTTGTGAGGGCGAATATACGCCTCAACTTTCTTCATGCGTTCGCTCCCTTACAGAGTCTACAGCGTCGCGATAGCGCAAAAGCTTCGCGGGAACCCCCGCCACAATCGCGTTCGCAGGAAACGACTTCGTGACCACCGCCCCCGCCCCCACCCAAACCCGCTCCTCCAGAACGACTCCGCCTATCACCATAGCGCGAACCCCGATAGTCACGTCGTCGCGAAGTTCAGGAACGCCCGTATCTGTCTCGCCAATAACCACGCCGTGCGTTATCGAAAGGTTGCGCCCTGCGATAAGTTTACTGTTGAGTAGAATACCTCCGTAGTGGTCTATACGCAGCCCCGCGCCAATCGTCGTCGTGCGCGGTATCTCTATCTGCAACAGAAGCCTGACTAGGTTGTAGAGAACGTAGTAGAGAATCGCGGCGAGTTGTCGGAGTATTGGAACGCGGCACGCGAACATTGTCCACTGCCCGAACCTATAGACCGCCACCGCCGCTAAGCCGGGATGCGCGTAGCACTGGCTAACGAGGCGGCGCAGAAACCGAAATGACCAGGGGCGTATCTCAGCGCCTGCGTAACGAACCATGTCCGCAGTGAAGGTTTGCCACAGGTTTTTGCCCCGGTCTTCCGGTCTCATACGCCCTTTTTCTAGCCGTTAAGTTGCGCGATAACCGCGTCAGTCATGGCTCTGCTCCCCACTGTAGCCTCGCCCGTAGAGGCGATGTCCCCAGTGCGAAGCCCGGCGGTAAGAACCGCCGCCACCGCGTTGTCAATCTCGCCCGCCGCTCTATCTTCGCCAAGAGAGTAGCGAAGTAGGAGCGCAAGCGAGAGGATAGTCGCCAACGGATTCGCGATACCCTTACCCGCAATGTCCGGTGCGGAGCCGTGTATCGGCTCATAGAGTCCGAAGGTTCCCGTAGCGGTCTGGCGCGTACCAAGACTCGCCGACGGCAACATCCCCAAACTTCCTGTCAGCATGGCGGCTTCGTCGCTCAAAATGTCCCCAAACATATTCTCGGTAACTATTACGTCAAACTGCTTGGGATTTCGCACGAGTTGCATAGCGCAGTTATCTACAAGGAGGTGCGAAAGTTCCACGTCTGGGTACTCTTTCGCGATTTCGATAACCACTTCCCGCCAAAGGCGAGAGGTCTCCAGCACGTTGGCTTTATCTACTGAGCAGAGGCGTTTGCCGCGCTTTCGCGCCGCCTCGAACCCAATACGCGCTATCCGCTCTATCTCTGGGCGCGTGTAGACGCAGGTGTCTACCGCCCTATTGCCGTTGTCTTCACGACCTTTTGGCTGTCCGAAATAGATGCCACCCGTCAGTTCGCGCACGACGAGAATATCTAGCCCGCCCTCAATGAGTTCGCTTTTGAGCGAAGAGGCGGAGGCTAATGCAGGAAAGAGCGTCACGGGGCGCAGGTTCGCGAACAGCTCCAACTCCTTGCGTAGCGGTAATAGCGCCCCGACTTCCGGGCGCAGTGTGGCGGGTTGAACGTTATCCCATTTGGGTCCCCCGACGGCTCCCAGCAGAATCGCGTCGCAGGCTTTGCAGAGCGCGAGGGTCTCAGGCGGCAGAGGGTTTCCGGTTGCGTCGTAGGCTATGCCCCCGACGAGCGCCTCTTCCCACGTCAAATCTAAATTGTGGCGCGTTTTGACGACCTCAAGAACCCGCAACGCCTCGCTGACGATTTCAGGTCCGATGCCATCTCCGGCAAGTACGGCTATACGTGGCAATGTCTACTCCTTAT
>CAIJLM010000668.1 GCA_903821495.1 uncultured Chthonomonas sp.
CCAAGTCAGATTAGACTAAGCAATCTCTTTGACCACCGTGCATTCACCCCTTCTCCCAGAATTGGGAGAAGGGGCAGGGGTTGAGGGCTAGGAGAGGCGATGTAAGAGTTCAGCGGAAGCCCCACCCCTCAGACTAGGTTAAGAAGCTCTCCTACTCTCCCTCAACTGATGAATAAAGTAGAAACCCGCTGTAATACAACTCACCACAGCCACGCCTGTCAGCACAAGGAACGCCGCGTTCCAGCCCGATTTTTCCGCGATTTTGCCAATCCCTTCCCCTGCGAATATACCGCCAAGATAGCCAATGCCATCCACCCAACCCGCCACCGTGCCGCTCCCTTTTTTGCCGCCAAAATCGAGCGCAATGGCTCCTGCAAGGAAGGAGTAGGGCCCCAACATCACAAAAGCCACCGTCCCCAAAGCGATGATTGCGGAGGAGGCGGAACTACCAAAGTGAATGTAGCCAAAAGCGAGAAGCGCGGGGATGGTAAGCAGTAGCCCGAAAAAGATGAGAAAGGCGCGTCCGGCGCGTCCAATTCTATCGCTCAGGTAGCCGCAGAGCAGAACCGATACGCCTCCAACGAGCGGGAAGTAGGAGCTTATGGTTCCCGCGTCCGCTTTGGGTAGGTGCATCACCTCGGTAAGGTAGAGCGGAGTCCAGTTGTTAAAGGTTTCGCGCACTAGCGTAAAGCCTAGCGAGAGGATGCAGACCACCCAGAAAACTCCGCTACGAAGCACTGTCTTGAGGATGTTGGACGTACTCTCTTCCGCCTCCTCCTCGCCCGCCGCCCCGAAGAGGTTCGTAGGGCTTGCGGGAGGCTCCTCCTCGCCGATACTCGCGGGTGTCTCTTTCAGCAGGAGTAGCGTCACCACAAAGATAACGCCCAAAATCCCCGCTGATGTGAAGAATACGCCGCGCCATCCCATGCCCGCCCTCAGCAACGCACTAAGGAATTGACGCGCCGCAAAGTCTCCGAAGAGAAAACTGAGACTTACCGCGCCCATTATCGCGCCGTACTTTGTGTAGGAGTACCAGCGAGAGGAGAGACGCACCATGCCCGCCCAGCCCATAGACTGCACTGTGCGGTTGATTATCCACGCCAGCGTGAAGAGGGGAATCGTGCCGCTCGTCGCGAAGAAGAGCGTACAGAACACTGCGCCGCCCATGCCGAAGAGGAAGATACGCTTTCCGCCAAGTCTATCTGAAAGCGAGCCTCCGAAAAACTTCCCAAAAGCGTAGAACAGAGTCGCAAGGGAGACAATCCGCCCTATCGCGGGCTTATCTAGCCCTATACCGTGAAACTCTTTGATGAGAACAGGGGTGACAATGGAGAGATTGGAGCGGCAGAGGTAGTAACCTGCATAGCCAACAATCATCAGGGCGAGGATTATCCTCTGCCAGAGGCGAAGTTTCGGTGATTCCACGCAAACCTCCTTACACAAAACAACCGAGGGTAGGCAAAACACCTCTTCATTGTACCCGTTACCTTGCGGCTATTCGGGGGAGTTTTTGAGATTGTAAGCGCTCGCCTTTTTGGGAATTAACCGCGAAAAACGCAATGCACAATGCAAACCACCCTAGAAGAACGCGCCAAACTTCCTAATCTCAACCTGCCATCTGTGCATTCACCCCTTCTCCCAGAATTGGGAGAAGGGGCAGGGGTTGAGGGCTAGGAGAGGTTGGGTGAGGTTATGTGAAGAGCCTCAAGACCCAACCTCTTGTTAAAACAGACTCCCCTGCACCTCCGCCACAGGCTCAATCACAGGCAAGCCGAGCGCCGCTTTCAGCCGATTGCAGGTGGCGGGCGAATAACCCTCATAGTCGTTATTGCAAAACACGTAGGCGCGTTCAAAGCGCTCCCGTTGCCCCCGCAGAACGTTCGCCCATCGCTCCACAAACTCGCTCTTATCCGTCTGCGTATGTTTGTGGTGATTATACGCCCCATGTTTGCCAATTAGTCGCATATAGATAAAATCGGTTGTCACCTCAAAGCGGCGCGGCATATTCACAATGTCGGCGGAAGCCAAAGCGATATTGTATTCGC
Source organism: uncultured Chthonomonas sp. (assembly GCA_903821495.1). Lineage (GTDB taxonomy): Bacteria > Armatimonadota > Chthonomonadetes > Chthonomonadales > Chthonomonadaceae > CAIJLM01. Next base: position 2,046 of record CAIJLM010000668.1, read on the forward strand.
TTAACAGCGCGGAAACATCCTCCCCTATCAACGAACGGTGCCGAAACTCCACCGCGAACCGCTCTCCGCCCATCCCCAGCTCTTCCAGTTTTGGCAGTAACGCCTCCAGTTGCGGTAAATCGGCGCGGGTAAAAGTCGGCGGAAACTGAAACAGTATCGCGCCACGCTTCTCCTTGAGGTTCGCCATAACGCGCAAAAACTCGGCAAGAGGCGCGTCAACCTCCTTGAGCGCCATGTCGTGCGTGATGAGGCGCGGAACTTTCGGACAAAAGACGAAATCTGGCGGGGTCATTTGATGCCAACGGACGACCTGCGCCTCTCGCGGAGTTCCGTAGAACGTACTATCTATCTCCACAGACGAAAAGGTTCGCGAATACGCCGTTAAAGAGTCGCGCAGAGGCGTGTTTGCAGGGTAAAATACACCCATCCAATCGGGATAGTTCCAGCCCATTGTACCAATGTATATTGGGTTATTCAGTGGCGCAATGGGCGCATTAGAGGGCTGTTTTGGCTCGCTAGGTAACGATAAAGGAGTGTTTTCAGACATGGCGGTAGCGAAATGAGCAGAGCGATTGTACTGACTTCCGGCGGCATGGACTCGTGCGTAACGACAGCGATAGCGCACTCGCAGGGGCTAGACCTCTGCCTCCTCCACGTCAACTATGGTCAGCGCACTGAGGCGCGTGAACTGCAAGCCTTTCAAGAGATAGCGAACTACTACGCGGTTCCAAACTCGCAGAGGCTGGTCACGTCTATCGCACACCTCGCGGCGATTGGGGGTAGTAGCCTAACGGATAAGAGTATACCCGTCTCAAACGCCGACCTCGACAATACGGAGATACCCACCTCCTACGTCCCTTTCCGAAACGCGCACCTACTGGCTATCGCGGTCTCTTGGGCGGAGGTGATTGGCGCGGAGCGCATCTACATCGGCGCGGTGTATGAGGACAGTAGCGGCTACCCGGACTGCCGCCCCGAATACTACGAAGCTTTCAACGAGGTTATACGCGTGGGAACTGCGAAAGGCGATATTCGTATTGAAACGCCCATTATCTATCTCACAAAAGCAGAGATAATACGGCAAGGTATCACGCTCAATGCCCCTATTCACCTAACATGGAGCTGTTATCAGAGCGAAGATAGAGCCTGTGGCGTGTGCGATAGTTGCGCGTTAAGGTTGCGGGGCTTTCAGCAAGCGGGACTCCCAGACCCTATCAAATATGCGATGCGCCCCGACTATTTGTAGTTTATCCTCACAGATTTTGTATTGATTTCCGAGTGTTTCGCGGTTAATTCTAAAAGCGTGTTGAAGGAGTGTCGCATGAGATTACGGCAAACGATAGCGGTCATCGCTCTATTGATAGTCGGGAGCGTAGCGCACGCGCAAACGCCAGAGCAAGGGTTGGAGTTCTTCGAGAAAAATGTGCGCCCCATTCTCGTTGAGAACTGCATCTCCTGTCATGGCGCTAAGGCGCAACAGGGCAAACTACGCCTCGATAGCCGCGCCTACTTCCTGCAAGGCGGCGAACGCGGAGCGATATTTGTCGCAAATGCGCCAGACAAAAGCCTCCTTATTCACGCAGTTCAGTACCGCGACCCTAGCCTCCAAATGCCCCCCAAAGGCAGACTCTCTGATGAACGAATAGCCGTTCTCTCCGAGTGGATTAGGATGGGGGCTCCCTACCCCGCCGACAAGACCCCTCAGAAAACCGCCCCTACCGCCACAGGCATAGACATCAAAGCGCGTGCGCAACACTGGACGTTTCGCCCTCTACTCCACCCTGCGGTTCCCGTCGTAAAACAGCGTCAACGGGTCAAAACGCCGATAGATAACTTCATCCTCGCGAAGTTAGAAGAGAAGGGAATCGCGCCAAACGCCCCCGCCGACAAGCATACCCTCCTGCGCCGTATTACCTACGACCTCACAGGTCTGCCGCCCACAACAAAAGAGATACAAGATTTTATCGCAGACAAATCTCCAAAGGCGTATGAGAACGTCGTTGATCGTCTACTCGCCTCGCCGCACTACGGCGAAAAGTGGGGGCGACACTGGCTCGACCTCATGCGCTTCGCGGAGACAGATGGTCACGAGTTTGACTTCGAGAAGCCGGGGGCGTACCAGTATCGCGACTATGTGATACGCGCTTTTAACGCCGATGTACCCTACAACCAGTTTGTGATGGAACACCTCGCTGGAGACCTTCTACCTTCGCCGCGCAAAAACGCCGACAACCCTGACATCAACGAATCGCTCCTTGCGACGGGGTGGTGGTGGCTAGGCGAGGGCAAACACTCCCCTGTTGACCTACGCGTTGACCAAGCGGAGCGCACCGATAACCAGATTGACGTGCTTGGAAAGACCTTTTTGGGGCTATCGTTTGGATGTGTGAAGTGCCACGACCATAAGTTCGACCCCCTTACGCAGAGGGACTACTACGCCCTAGCGGGTATCGCCAACAGCGCCCGCTATCACCTCATGCCGAACATTCCGCCAAACCAAAAAGCGAAATCGCGAGAACTCTCCGAACAGTTGAAGAGGTTACTGCCCTCCCTGCTCTCCGCGCAACGGACGGCGATGTGGAATCAGACGCTCGATTTCAAAGTCTTCCTTCTGGGAACGAAGAGCGAAACACGCCTCACCGCGCAGGGCGAAAACGTCCCTCGACTTCCTTCCGCGTATGAGAAATGGCGTAAATACCTTAGCGATACCGCA
>CAIJLM010000669.1 GCA_903821495.1 uncultured Chthonomonas sp.
CGGCGCTCTTCGAGTGGTGCGCCTCTCAGGGGTAAGCCCTACTCCCCAACCAGTCGCTCTATCTCCTCGCGGTCTAGCGTAAACAGGTCGCCATCCATCTTCACGGCTCCCAGATTGACAAGGCACTCCGTGAAAAGTTCGCGAGTGCGGAGTTCCAACTCCTGCATTCCCATGTCCGTCATCACTTTCAGGATATGCTGTCCTTTACGAACATGAGTGCGCTCATCGGCGCGAACATAGTCGCTGATATGGGCGAGGAGGGTGTCGTTTCGGTTACGCGCTTCGTCTATCAGCCCGCCGATAGTCTTTAGCACGCCAATCTCCCCAAACAGGTTTATCTCCGCCATCGCATATTCCGGCTCCATCGGGCCCCGACACGTGCTACTCGTGAGGCGGTTTGGCATCTCGTAAGGGTCGTAGCCAGAGGTGAGAAGCGAGTTGTGCCCAATCTCGGTATGCCGCGCCTCATCCCATGTAATTCGGGCGAGGTCGTACTCCGCCTGAAAGTCTTTGAACCGAATATCCCAAAGGAAGGTTCCAAACGCCTCGATAGCGTCCACCTCGTCGCGCTGAGTGCGAATAAAGCGCAGGCGTTGGTCTTCGTAACTGCCTATCGGAAAGCGGGGCGCGCCGTCGGCTACGTTGTAGTCGCCCGTGTGGTGGAAAGTATCGAAACGGCTATCGCGGCAAGGAATCACGCCGCGCAGGTAGGGGTTCGTGTCTGTACGTAGCGGAGTCGGGGCGGGAGCGCGAGTCTCTACGCCTGTCACTCCGCCAATGCTCGCCAGAAGGTTTTTCAGATGCCACCGCCACCGTTCAAGACGCGGAGCCTCTACTCCGCCCTCCACATAAGCCTCTATCGCCTGCTCCGCCCACTCTAGCATCGGCTCATAGTCTAGCAGAATCTGTTTCAGAACGCGAATAGTGGGCGCATCGGTGACGGGGCAGGTGTCGTCTATGTGGTGACGATAGGCGACCTCAAGGGCGCGACCCGCCACAAGGTGAACCCCCATCAGAAGTTCGGGCGTGTCGCTTGCGCTCAGAAGTTCGTCAAGGAGAGCGTCTATCTCTGCGTCGCGATAAGAATCCACCTGCGATAGGCGTATCTCCATCTCGAAAAGCCTATTGCGTAGATGCTTCGCCGCGTCGAAATGCCAGAATAGGTGTCGCCCCGTCTCCAGTTTCACCTCAAAGTCGGGTATCGTCAGCGTCCATGAGCCAAGCCCCTGCCCTAGTCTGCGCTCAAGGTAGAAGAAGCGCAGGAGGCGTTGCGCCCCCTCCTCCACCGTAAATTTCCCGCCCATACGTCGCCTGTCTTTCGGGAAACGGTAGGGGTAGGCGGCGCGGCGCTGGGCGGCGGCGGCGTGTTGTTCAGAATGCAGTGTAGAGTTGACAGTTGGGGAAGTAGTTCCATTTTCACTCTGTTGAGACATGATGTTACTCCAAAAACAGGGTAGCGGTCACTGCCGCTTCTATTGTATTACAAGGCTCTCATCCCCCCGCTGAGAATTGGGTAGCGGTCAGCGAGGGGGATAAGCGGTTTTTACTTAACGCCTACTTTCGCCAGCGCCTGCCGAATACCCTCTTCGTCGAAGCCAACGCTACGGAAGAGTATCTTGCCATCCGACCCCACAAGGTAGTTGGTGGGGTACGCCTGAACTCCGTACTGAGTGTCGGCGCTGTAGGGTTGGTTCCCC
>CAIJLM010000670.1 GCA_903821495.1 uncultured Chthonomonas sp.
CCTCTTTCAATGAGGTGGACACCAGCCAGACGAACGGAACCAAAAACAGAATAGACCCGGAGAGGAGAATACTGTGCAAGGAGGCTTGGCGTGTCACCTCTTTACGGTATTTTATCGCTTGCCAGTCTAAGTTCGGCGCTAGCCCAAAACGATAGAGCGCATACTCCGCCGCCAGCGTGATAGAGCCAGCCGCCACAAGCGTTATCGCATTTGCAACGCCCAGTTTGAGTATGCCGCCGAAGTAGGCGAAAAACAGGAGGACGGCGCAAGACAGCGCCCCCCTATTCCGCACCCTGTTCGCTACAAGCGCGACCACTACCCCCGTTACGATTGCGCCATAAAACTCGGCAATCCCCAGCAACCACAGTATCGGTTCTACCCTTGAAAGCAAATTTCCGCCTCCGCCCTTGAATTATCGAATGTAGGTTCACTATACGACAGTGGAGGGGGAATATCCTTCTCTATCTGATTTTACAGGCGACCTAACGGATTCAAACCTGAGGAGATACAACCGCTTTTTGATAAATACCCTACCTGTCCGCTCCTGAACCCCAATTGGGCGAGGGCTTATGCTTTCGGAAGGTGGCATAGGAAAAGCGTTCCTCCCTCCACGCGCACCGTAACCCGCTCCTCAATCGCGACATTGCTCACCCCCATCGTTCCTATTGGCAGAAGATAGTCCTCTAGCGTCCACTGCACCCCCAATAGGCTCACTCTTGCGTCTCCTCCGGGAGAGATAAGCGAGATAGTATCTCCCGGCGCAGTCTGCAAAACGATTTCGTTCGGCTCTCCGCTTCCGCCGGAAAGGGCGCGAACCTCTGAAAAGTCGTCTACAATGCAGAGCGAAAACTCCAGATGGTAGCGCAACAGTAGCGCGAAGTTCGCCAGCAGATGGTCTACGCGCCCTCCCGCCGCCCCCGTAATAGTGACGCTCTTCGCGCCCCGCTCCTGCGCGATATGTAGTGCTTTCTCAAGGTCTGCGCGGTCTTGATTGGGGGTGGGGAGAAACTCCGCTGTCGGAAAAGCCGCTTTCACCCGCCCCAGATGCACCGAGTCGAAGTCTCCGCAGATAATATGCGGCGCAACCCCCTTCTCTATCGCATAGTGCGCCGCGCCATCTGTCGCAAGAATCAGGTCGTGCGACTCCGCCAAACGCTTGAGGAGGCGCAAGGAGGGGGCTTCGCCGTTCGCCAGTATGAGTACGCGCCCGCTCAAGCCTTTTTCTTTGCGGGGGCTTTTGGCGTTGGCGGCTTCTGCTTCTCGAACTTCAGGCATACCGAGTTTATGCAGTAGCGCAACCCCGTAGGCTGGGGTCCATCATCAAAAACGTGACCGAGATGTCCGCCGCATCTACTACAGACGACCTCCGTGCGAACCGAGCCAAACGATGTGTCCTCGTGGTTGACAACTGCCGCTTTCTGAATGGGTCGCCAGAAACTGGGCCACCCTGTTCCCGACTCAAACTTCTGCTTAGAGTGAAAGAGGGGCAAGCCACAAGCCGCGCACCGATACGCGCCCGCCTCGTGATTGTTGACGTAAGCCCCTGTGAAAGCGGGTTCAGTTCCCTTCTCGCGTAAGACTTCGTACTGCGCGGGGGTGAGCGCCTTGCGCCACTCCGCCTCCGTCTTAACAACCTTGCCCGATTGCGTCTTCCCCTTCGCGCCAGAGGCGGGCGGGTCGGCGGAGAGGGCGGGAGGCGAAGCGCATCCCAGCGCCCAGAGTCCAACGGCTATGAGACCCCACTGGGGGTAAAATCTGCGTATCATTGGGTTCACCTTTCTATCTACAGGCTCCGCCCATCGTAGAGCGGACACTTTGATAACGCACAAGGAAGGGAAATAGTTCCCAGAGATCAACCCTGAAAGAGAAGCGTTTGCCTACTCGTTCAGGCGCTCGCCATACAGATACCGCGCCCGCACCTTGCGATAAAACGTCCCCGTCTCGAAGACCAGAAGGCGCGTAACGTGTTCCGAGCGCTGAATAAGGATGCGGTCTCCGCTCATTAAGGGAACCGCGTCGATGCCGTCCACCGCGAAGAACATATCGTTCCCCTCCGACTCAATCTCAATTTCGATAGTTTCGTCTTTGGGCAGGAGCAGGGGGCGAGCGTTCAGCGTGTGGGGGCAGATAGGAACCATGAGAAGCGCTTCGACGGTGGGCATAACGAGAGGACCTCCCGCTGAGAGCGCGTAGGCGGTGGAGCCTGTCGGGGTGGCGACCACGATTCCATCGGAAGGAAAACGCGCAAAGGGAGTCCCGCCGAGGCTTGTGGAGAGCGCCATCAAATGCGACATACCGCTTTTTACCATCACCTCATTTAGCCCGAAACGTTGGCAGATAACCACGCCCTCTCGCACTATCTCCGCATGAACCATCAGGCGCTCTTCCACGAGAGCCTCTTCGCGCAGAGTCTTTTCGAGCGCCTCTTCGATACGCGCCGGTTCAATCTCCGCAATAAAGCCGAACCTCCCCTTATGCACTCCCAGAATAGGCACGCCGTAGGGAGCCGCCATTCGCGCCGCGGTAAGGATAGTGCCGTCGCCGCCAAGCGTAACAATAAAGTCGACCTCCTCCGCCTCGTCGCCCGCGCAGTCGAAAGGAGGAAGGTTCAGGCGTTCCGCCGCCGCCTTGTCATAAGCCGTCTCAATACCGCGCTGGTTCAGCCAAGCCTCCACCTCCCGCGCCAGAGCCACCGCTTCGGCGCGGGAGGGATGTACGACTATCCCAACTCTATTCTTCGCCAAACTACCGTATACGCGATGCGAATCCTCGAACATGGTGAAATCCTCCCATGCTTCATTATACCGCAGACGCGCTCGTCACTCTTTTGAGAATAGAGCCGCGACACACGCGAAAAGCGATGCAAAGCGCAGTCCGCCATAGAAAAGCGCGTCTCCTACCGTATCGAAACCTACTCTCTAGTAACGGTCAGTCCAAAATACTCCCAAAGCGCCGTCTCAAACTCCGCTTCGCTTTCACTTTCTAAAACCCGCTCTTCTCTCTCCCAGCCCTTCCACTTCAGAAAACGCCGCCCGTAGAGCATTACGCGCCCCTGCTCAGTCACCCGCGAACAGATTCTGTCTTGTGTGAAGCGCGATTGGGGGGATGTCCACTTATAGTCGCACATCGGCTGAAAATCGGTCAACTCTCTAGGGCGCGTCGTAAACTGATACTGCGGCGCTTGCGCTCCATCCGCCCCCTCTAGCAGAAGCAGATAGCCCTCATCGTGCGGAACGACTTGATAGATCCGCCCTGAGTCCTCCTGCGGCGGCTCATAATTTAGGCGTAGCGGCTGATGAAACCAACGCGCATTGCCTACATCAGCAATCCACATACTCTCAAGCGAAACCACCAGAAGAGCGTGGTCGAACTCCTCTCCTATCTTTCCGTCGGCTTGATGAATACGCGCAGAGACTATTTCGCAAGAGAAACCCATCGCTCTCAGAAGGCAGGCGAACAGCCCGTTCAACTCATAACAGAACCCTCCGCGCTTCTGCACAACCATCTTCTCGAAAAGAGCCTCTGGCTCCAAGTTATAGGAAAGCCCCTGCATAATATCGAGGTTCTCATAAGGGATATGCTTCAAGTGAAGAGAGTGCAAAGCTCGAAGCGTGGCTAGATTCGGCTGAGCGTCTCCCTCGTAGCGGAGACGCTTTAGGTAGGCGGCGAGGTCAAACATAGACGACTCTTACTCCTGAATTTCTAACCGTTTCTGGTAGCGACTAGCAGAGCGAAAATCGCCGCGTCCGTGCAAAAGTGGATAGTACAGCAGAGACCAATTCCGCCGCTCTCCTGCCGTATCCAGCCTAGAACTATCCCGAACGCGCTCGCCAAAACCATCCCCAAAACTCCCTGCGGAACGCCATTCGCGTGCAGACATCCGAATATCACGCCCTGAACTATCCAACTCGCGTTCGCGCCTATTCGCGCCGTCAAAGCCTGTTGCAACACTCCCCTGCATATCACCTCTTCCGATACGGAGTTTACGAGCGCGAACACGCCTCCCGCCAAAATAACCGCTAAAACGCTTCCCCTAGGAATTTGGCTTGAGAGCGCAAAGAGGTTGGGCGATGTGAGACGATACCATGCTAGAATGAGGGCGGGAGAGAGTAGAAGCGCGACTACGGAGAGCGCCAGCGGAGGGCGGTTGACGCGCCCTAAATTAAGCCAGTCCGGGCGGTAGCGCAGAGAAGGCGTTGACCAGACGACAAGAGAGGAGAGGAGTATCGGTAAGAGTAGCGGGAGGGGCCACCTCTGCAACGGCGCGACTACGGAGGTCAGCAGGAGGAAGCCAAACAGAAGAAGCGCGTGGCGAATGGGTTTGGGGCTGTCTTGTTCCACAGAGTTCTCAGGTAGAAGGCAGGCGATTCCGAACCGCCTATAACACCATCTCAGTCGCCCGTTTTAAGCGCACTTCAATAACTGCCTCTTTGAGTTCACGAAGTATCTCTTCTACAGGCCGTTCAAGGCTATCAAAGTCGGCTTGAGACAAGAGGGTCTGCCCTCGCGCCACAACGCGGCTACGGTCTCGGCTCATCTGAATATCCAGAGTGGAAAGCCCTGTGTCGAAGAGTTGGTCGAAGCGTTTCGCTAACTTTTTGGCGCGTTCTTGGGCGGGCATATCGCCCTGCGCCACCACTCTACAGACAGGTATTCCCATTGAGCGAATCTCGGCGAACACGACTCCTTTGGGCGTAGCGGGAAGCATGGTGACGGTGGATTGAAGGGTGGGGTCTACCTCGCTCAAAAGTATCGGGATGCTTAGTTCCTTTAGTAGGCTCTTCGCCGCTACAACGCGCTCCTCCCCAGCGGGGTGGGTCTGAAAGATGCCCAGATGGAAGGCGACTTTCTGCCGCTCTAGAGCCGCCAGCCGTATCATAAAACTATAGAGACCTACCGGGTTGTACTTCGACTTTATCATCAGAAGCATACCCGTATGGTCCGCGTCCTTCTCCGCCTCCACTCCATACTGGTTTGTCTTCGCAATGCTATAGAGTTGGGTGGCTTGCCATACGTTCGAAGCGTCGTAGGCGGTGTTTCCCCCGTGTCCTGCGAAGGTTGCGATGAGAGCGAGAAGTTGGAGAGGAAGGACTATGTTCTGAATTTTCGCCTGCTCTTTCAAAAGGCGGAGGATGTGATGGTGAGCGGCATGGCTGATTTCGTGCGCCAACACTCCCGCGAGTTCGTCGTCGGAGCGAACGATGTCCAGTAGCCCTTTGTTCACATAGACAAATCCGCCGGGCATACAGTAGGCGTTTACGTCCTTGTCGTCCACGATTTTGAACACGTACTGAAACTGCTTCATCTGTTGACTACCGAACGAGGCGGGTATTAGCGTGGAGTTCGCTATCTGCGAGAGGTCGTTTCCAATGCGACGCACGCGCTCCAACTGAGCGGGGTCGGTCACAAACTTCGCCTGCTTGTCATGCTCCACCGCATTATCGCGCCCCAGTCGCACCTCCGGGTCGTCTGGCTTTGGAATCGGAATCGGGGGCGTGGCGGGTTTGACAGCCTCCTGCGGCGGGGCGGTCGCGGCGGGAGTTTGGGCATAGAGGGGGGTGGCGGAGAACAGCGCAAGCCCAGTCGCCAACGCGCATAGGCGGCGGTGATAAGAGCGGATTCGCTTTTGGGAAACGGTTGGCAACTCGGACATCGCTAAAATACTCCTTGATACCCTATTAGACGGGTTTACCGCCTAAAATGTAACACTTTCCGCTCAAGACTCATTATAACCGAAATTCAGCGGAAAAATAAAATTCGGGTAGGGCAACATTAGTTGGTGACAATGTTGTTTGCTCCTTGTAATTTGTCGTCCCTGTATTTAGGC
>CAIJLM010000671.1 GCA_903821495.1 uncultured Chthonomonas sp.
AATCTCAACCTGCCATCCGTGCATTCACCCCTTCTCCCAGAATTGGGAGAAGGGGCAGGGGTTGAGGGCTAGGAGAGGTTGCGCGGGTTATGTTTAGCATTTAGCGTGTTTCGCGATTCTATTTCTAAAGAGGGCGCGGATACTATTGCGCGACACCTTGCCAAATCGGAACCCTCTGTGCTATAATATCTCACCTTAACCTACAGGAGTGTCTTTGCGAACATGAAACGAACCTTTCAGCCCCACAATAGGCGGCACAAACGGGTTCATGGGTTCCGCAAGCGCATGAGTACGCACGATGGACGCAATGTCCTCCGTCGTCGTCGCGCCCGCGGACGCCACGAACTGATAAAATAGTTTTTTAAGGCGCGAAGGGAAACCGTTCGCGCCTTTCTTACGTATCACCATTATCCAAAGTCGCCTGCCTTCTGGCAGGCGCTTCGCTGTTTACCCATGTTACCTTCAGAACAACGCCTACGCGAAAATCGCTTATTCCGGCGCGTCTATGGTCAAGGACGCTCTTACGCCAATGAACTCTGTGTTCTCTATGTATGGCGTAGGCAGGGCTTGGCGCGTGAAGAGGCGACTGGGAGACGCATTGGATTTGTGGTGAGTAAGAAGCAGGGAAAAGCGGTGGTTCGTAATCGCATCAAGCGCCGCTTACGCGAAGCCCTTAGGCTCCGACTGCCCCAACTCCGTCCCGGAACCTACGACCTCGTATTCGTGTGTCGAAAAGGGCTTGGAACGGCGGATTGGCAGGCGATTCAGAGCGCGGCGACCAAACTGCTACTGCAAGCCAACCTATTAACCGATGGCGAGAAGACGCAATAGCCGCTTACGGGAGAGGGAACCGCTATGTTCCAACGCCTGAAAATCCCAGTCTCGTTCTGGAAATCCCCTCTGCGGTGGCTCCTACTGGCGGCGATACGGGTGTATCAGTCTACAAGCGCAGTGCGTCCTCCCATCTGTAAATACCACCCCACCTGCTCTGAATACATGGCGCAGAGCCTTATAAAGCACGGTGTATTCAAGGGATTTGCGCTCGGCGCTCGGCGTATTCTGCGCTGTAATCCCTACTCGCCCGGAGGCTTTGACCCCGTTCCTGAACGCAAAGAGATTAGTTCGTTCTGACTCTTGAGGATAGCAATTTTGAAAGCGCCCAAACTCCATCCGCTCCCGCTCGTCTTTCTGCTCGCGTGGGGCTTCTTCACCGCAGGGTGCGGTATGCAACGCTACCAAGTAGCGCCCGACCCCAAACCCAGACTCGACCACGCGAAAACGCTCGAAACTCAGTCCCCTGTCGGCGCGATTGAAGAGTACATGAAAATCGCGAAAGAGTACGGAAGCGGCGACGCGAAGTCCGATGTGGAGACCAAGAAGTTTCGCGAAATCGCCGGCGACGCTCTCGCCCGCGCCGTCGGGTTCGGCTACGACACCATAGACCCCAAACGACTCGATAACACCGCCGCCGGCATAGCCCGAACGGAGCTAGAGAGTCTGCAATTTCAAGCGGGAGACAAGGCTTTGATGGCGGCGAGAGACCTCGTGTACCAGTATGGAGACACGCAAGCCTCTATAAAAGCGAACGAGGCAAAATACGGAGATGGAGAGAGCCTTCCCCTCAAAGTCGCTCTCGAACGACGCATAGACTCGCGCAACTCGCGAATCTACAACTACAAAATCATCGACTCGATGATTAAGATGACGGGTTCCAATCCCTACTTTAGTTACTGGTTCGCTCTGCTCGCCGTGGCGGTTATCGCGAAAGGCGTGACGCTTCCGCTCACCCTCAAATCGTTTAAGAGCCAACGAGAGATGCAGAAGATTCAGCCTATTATTAAGGCGCTACAAGAGAAGTATAAGGACGATAAGCCCTCCCTGAATACAGAGATGATGAAGGCGTATAAAGAGCATAACATCAACCCGCTTGCGAGTTGTTTCCCTATGCTTATTCAACTGCCCTTCTTTATCTGGGTCTACACCTCCATTCGCTACTACGAGTTCCACTTCGGACACGGCTATTTCTTCTGGATACACCCCTCTATAGGCGGTCACTTTAAGGGGATACTAGGAGGAAACCTAAGCGAATTCGACCTTATCCTCACGCTCCTCTACGCTCTCAGCAACATCATCACTATGCGAATGACCCCCTCGCCCGACCCGGCGGCGGCGCAACAGCAGAAGCAGATGTCGGTGATGATGACCCTGATGATGCTCTATATGTTCCTCATCTACAAGTGGTCGTCCGCGTTTACGCTCTACTGGATTATGACCAACACGATAGGCGCGTGGCAGTCGTGGGTCTATATCTATAAGCCCAAGCGGATGGAAGAGGCGGCGGCGGCGGCGAAACGTGGCGGGAGCGTAGTGGACGTACAGGCGAAGCCCGTATCTGCGACAGCGGACGGAAAGAGCGGAACAGCGCCCAATAACGGAGCGCGAAAGCCGATGAACCGAAACCGCAAGAAGCGCTGAGTGCGCGTGCGAGTAGCGTAATAAAATCCCCCTCCGTTCAGATACGGAGGGGGATTTTATTTGCGCCATTTTACAGTATCGAGTGGATATAACTCTGGCTAGGCGCGTCTAGCGCGTTGACATCGGGTATCTCGAAGCGGTTCCCCTCCACGTCCAGTAGTAGCAGATGATGGTCGGAGAGCCAGATAGCGTTCTCTTGCAGGCTCTGCGTCACGAAGTCGCGCTCTCCGCGGTGCGTGATAACGTGCCAGTAGGTAGCGCCGAACTCTACTTTCGCATGGAGTATCTTGTGTACCGTCGCGGTGAGATAGCGGCGATGCAACTCCTCCTTCACCGCCTCGTGCGAATCCCCCTCCAAATCCGAAAGGTTGGTCACCATCATAATCTCATCTCCCTTAGAGTTCAATAGGGAGAGGTACTTGCCGGGCTGAGAGAGTGGCGCTGACCAGACGGGCTTCACCGTCATATAGGAGCGGTCATCTCGAATGGTTAGCCGTAAACGGTCTTTAGGTTCGTAAAAAAGGTGTATATCGCTGGGGTTCATCGTCTCTCCTCATTGGGGTTTACTGCTCTCTCTATCGTCTCAATACGCGCTTTTGCTAAGTTCCACATACTTTCGTAGCGCGCCCTCAACATCCGCCTCTAAAATGAGCGGCACGCCTATCACGGCGATTTTCGCGCCCATCTTAAACGCGCGTATCCCATGCTCCACGCTAAACGTTCCCACGCCTACAGGTATCTTGACGCGCTCCAGCACTTCGGGCAGGTCGCTCAACGGGTCGCGGGAGGGGTTTTCGTTACGCTGGTCGGCTCCCCAGTGAACATAGACCGAATCCACGCCCAGCGCCTCCAACTGCTCGGCGCGAAGGGGGATGTCGGGCGCGGCGTAGAGGTCGCTGATGAGAAGCACTCCGGTTTCGTTACTGGCGCGAACCGCCTCGCGCATACTGCTATCGCTAGAAACAGAGCAGATAGTGCAGATTTTGCCGCCCTGCTTCTCTGTCTCTACAACGTACTTTCTCACTCCGTCCATCATCTTGTAATCGGCAAGCACAGGAACGCCCGGAAAAGCGCGGGCTATCGCGCCAATCGCGGCAGTTCCCGCGAAGGTGACAAGCGGAGTGCCTATCTCCAACCAGTCCACTCCCGCTTTTACAGCGGCTTCCGCGATACGGAGCGCGTCGTCTATGTTCAGAGTGTCAATCGCCACCTGAACGATGGGGGCGTTGATAGTTAGTTTTTGCATGAGATGTCCTCTCTCTAGGTAGATACAGAGAGATACGCCTAAAAGAGACAGATTCCTGCGGGATTTTGTTGCAGAATGCGAGAAGCGAGGGCGCTTGATGGTGGAGACGCGAAAATAGGCAGGATTCGCGTCTTGCCGTGAGGAAATACCTGCGTAAGTTGAGCGAAACCGTTTGCACTAAGAAGGAGTGAGGATGGCTTTCACAGTCGCCATTGATGGTCCCGCAGGAGCCGGAAAGAGCGTAGTCGCGCGTAAAACGGCGATGGCATTAGGCTTCACCTATATCGATACGGGAGCCATGTACCGCACTATCGCGCTACAGGCGCTAGAGCGGGGCGTCTCCCCTGACGATAGCGAGACCGTCTCTTGCATCGCTATAGAGTCGCAAATCGTTCTCTCGCCCCTTGACGCGAACGGCGACCAGCGCGTCTGCGTGCAGGGGCGCGACGTGACGCAAGAGATTCGCGCGCCCCAAGTCTCGCAGATGACTTCGCGCATCTCCGCCATTCCGCAGGTGCGAAGCGTGATGGTGGAACTACAGCGAAGCATTAGTCGGGAGAGCCTGCGCGGAGTCGTTTTGGAGGGGCGGGACATCGGGACAGTGGTGTTCCCTAACGCAGAGGTGAAGATATTTCTTACCGCGAGCGCGGAGGAACGCGCAAAACGGCGCTATCTCGAACTACAGAAGAGGGGCGTGGAGATAAGCCTTGAGGCTGTGCTTTCTGAACAGGCGGAGCGCGATGAGCGCGACTCCCAACGCGCCGCCTCTCCGCTCAAACCCGCAGAGGATAGCCGCTACCTCTTAACGGATGGGCTGACCATCGTGCAGGTTGTAGAACAGATTATCGCGCTGTGCGTAGAGAAAGGCTACCGCGTAGAAGGAGGCGGACTAGAATGAGCGACGCGCCCCTAAAAACCTCGCCGTTTCCAAAACGCCTCGACCACCGTATTGGAAACTTTGTTTTGGGAATTTTCCTCTGGACGCTGTTTCGACTCTATGGGCGAATGCGCGTGCTTGGGCTTGAGAACGTCCCGAAAACGGGGAGACTTATCTTCGCCGCAAACCATTCGAGTTACCTCGACCCCCTCATAGGCTGGTCTGCGATATGGGGCAGTCGCGTGATGATAGGAGTAGCCCGTCACGAACTGTGGAGTCATCGCTTTGTCGCCTATATCTTGACGTGTATGGGTTCGATACCCGTCCGTAGGCACAAAGCCGATATGACTATGCTACGCCAGTGCTTCGAGGTTTTGAACAAAGAGGAGACTGTCGGGATTTTCCCGGAGGGAACGCGCACCTACGACGGTCTATTAAATCCCGCCGAGCCGGGCATAGGTCTACTCTATCATAAAAGCCAAGCCCCTATCGTCCCTATCGCCATTATAGGCGCTTACGCTATGTTGCCCCGCGGCGCGAAAAAACTGAAGCGTAGCCGCCTTACGGTCATTGCGGGAAAGCCTCTCACCTTCTCGAAGGAGACCCCGCGGGAAGAGATTGGGGCGACGGTAATGCGCGAAATCGCAAGACTAATGACGGAGAATGGGCATCCTACCGACCCTCCTTCGCCCGAACGCGCCGCCTTACTGCCCAAAGAGGACTAATTTCACGCTCACAGGAGACCTTTTGAATGTCGCTAACTCTCGTCGAACACGCTCTTGCACTTCATATCCTCACCCAACTCCGTAGCGAGACGACTCCTTACGAACAGTATCGCCTTCTTACCCGAAATCTCACCCAAATTCTGCTCACAGAAGCCACGCGCTACCTGTCTCTTAGCCCCAAAACTATCCGAACCCCGATGGAAGATATGTTGGGAGCCGAACTTGCCAAACCTATTGTCGTTGTGCCGATTTTACGGGCGGGATTAGGAATGTTATCCGCCGTGACGGAGATGCTACCCAACGCTCGTATAGGTTATATCGGGCTACAACGCGATGAGGAGACGGCTCTCGCAAGCGCCTACTACTGCAAACTTCCTAACTTGGCGGGAGCCACTGCAATCGTCCTCGACCCTATGCTGGCGACGGGCGGCTCCGCCGAACAAGCCATCGTGCGCCTGATGGCTGAGGGCGCGGAGCAGATAATACTTATCTGCGCTGTCGCCGCGCCGGAGGGCGTAGCCTACCTAACAGAGCATTTCCCGGATGTACATATTGTTGCAGGGGCGGTGGATAGATGCCTAAACGCGCAAAAATATATCTTGCCGGGGTTAGGAGATTTCGGGGATAGGCTTTTTGATTCCTGATTCGCGGGCGGATATGCTATAATTCTAGTGTATAAGGACAGGAGACCTCTCCCGCTCCTTAATGATTTCCGCGTGAACGCTCCTCTGCGTTCAACGCGCTTAGGAGGAAACGATTGAAGCGCATCTCTCTTCGACAGGCGACGCCTCTTTTGTTGGTATCCGCTCTGTTTTCGTTGTCCGGTTGCACTGGGACTCTCTATAACGATAGAGTTCCTATTCCCGGTCTCTCGGAAGGTATCTACACCCACTACCTCGCGCAGTTGCTTTTAGTGGGTATGCTCCATGCGCCGATTGTAGGCGTGCTTGCGTGGCTTCTATGGCCCGTGCTGTTCCCGCCGTTCTATCGCGTTCGCGCAAAGGGACTTAGCATTGAACTGTGGGTCTCTCAACGCAAATACCCTTGGGCGAGTCGCTCTCAGGCGGTTATCGTTCCTGTCGCCCCAGACCTGAAGATGGTGTTCGGCGCGGCGAAGATGATACGCGATTGGGGCGCGAACCGCGCTCAGTACGAGGCGGAAGAGGTCGCCCCTCTCAAGCCCGGCGAAGCGTTCTTAGGCTCTGGCGCACGCTATAGGTGGAACCACACCGTCCTCGCTGTCATCTTCGACGAGCAGAAGCGCACTAATCCGGAACTACTTACCGAAGCCCTCCGAAATGCGATAGCCAAACTCTCGGCGGAAGAGGTATCTTCGGCTCTGATACCCGACTTGACCGATAATCTCATCTCGCAAACCAACTGGATAACCGATGTGCAACGCGAAGAGACGGCGCGAACCTCCGCCCGTATGATGCTAGATGCGATTGTGAACGCGAACTCCGACCTCAAAGTGGCGCGTATCTGGGTGTTCGACCCGCGTAACCGAGACATCTTTGTGGAGGAGATGGAGAAGTGGCAGGAAGAGTATAACGCGAAGACCGCGGCGCAAACCGCATAGGCTATATTTGCCCTAACCCTCTCCTTCGGAAGGAGAGGGTTAGGGCAAGGTTACAGTGTTGGTGTAGTTACTCACGTTACGCAACCTGCTCTCAAAAGATGAGGCTTTGAGGGTGTCAGCGGAAGCGTGGCATTGTGTGCTAGAGAGGTTCCTCTAGTAACACAGAAGAACCTCCGCGCAACGCTCCAGTGTGAAATGTTTGTGTTGTTCTCCTCTCCATTTTCCGCTTTTCAGCAGGGTGTAGGAGTGCCTTTCTGTTAGAGATTGCCAATAAACTACAGGAGGACACAGCGAATGTCGGGCAGTTATGCAGAGGTAAATGGTCTAAAGATGTACTACGAAGTACATGGGACAGGAAAAACGTTGGTGTTGTTGCATGGCGCGTTTGGAACCGTTGAAACGTGGGATGGATTCCTGCCAGAGCTTGTAAAGACCCATCAGGTGATAGTGGTGGAGTTGCAAGGGCACGGGCATACTGCCGATGTAGACCGCCCTTTGCGATTTACTCAAATGGCGGACGATGTTGCGGCGTTGCTAGAGCGCTTGCAGGTGCGTGAAGCCGACATTTTGGGATATAGCATGGGGGGAACCGTGGCGCTCGCTCTGGCAATCGCACATCCCCATTTGGCGGCAAGCGTGGCGGTCTTGGGTGCAGGAGCCGGACCTAGCAAAGACACTTTCACCCCCGAAGCCTACGCGCAGATGCACAGCATCGTCCCTGAAGAGTTCAACTACCCTCAAGTCAAAGACCCCTATACCCGTGTCGCGCCCGACCCCTCAAAATGGACGGAGCTAGTCTCCAAAGCGCTTGACTTAGACGCGGAGTTTTCGGGCTTTGATGCGGCGGCGTTGGCATCCATTTCAGCGCGAACCCTCCTGATGGTAGGGGATAGGGACGGGTTGCGGGTGGAACACGTGGTAGAGTGCTACCGCCTGATTCCAAACGCACAACTTGCGGTGCTTCCCAACGCCGATCACTTTTACCACTCTATGGAAGCGACTGTGCTTGCACTCCTTTCGACGTTTTGGGCGACCCCCTCCTCATTGTGAGGAGAACCTATAGATGCCTGCGGATTGCTGACATCATGGTAGGGCGTTCACAAGGGCTTCGAGCCACGTTTGCCAAACAATAGATGAGAGCGCCCCTCTCTTGCACGCGGGAGAGGGGCGTTGCGAGGCGCTACTCTGCGTAAAGTGAGTTAGTTATACCAACTCTAGTAGAAAACTGCCTCTCCTTGTGAAAGGAGAGGCAGTTCAGGTTGAAATGCACTCTATCGCGCCCGCATAAGGGGCGTAGATGGTTCGTAAATCTCCTACTGCGATTCCTCCCCATCCCACTGGATATCTGCATCGCGCCACACAGTACGCTTGCTCATGTAGGCGAAAATCTGTTCGTATGGCTCGTCGCTCACCCTAACCTCCATCCCATCGGCGATACACTCAAACGTACTATCGTGAAATGTAAACATGAAGTGCCGTTGGTCGGAGTCAGGGGTATTTGGAAACCTAATGCGATTAAAGTCTGTCAACTGACGTATCCATGTTGAGTTCATTATCTCGTATACGCCATAAGCGCCAAGCCCTTTGTCGCCGAGTGGATGTCCCCAGCGAGCTTCATCGTTCGGATAGCCGAATTTGGTAATTATACACCTTTTGAACTCCACAATCGCCGTCCCTGCATCTTCCCTATAGCCGTCCGGCTTTTCTTTCATAGCGTTGAACGTCAGAATTACGTTATAATCGGTCTGGAGAACGACGGGGCCAGATACCGCCGCTTCCGGCGTAACGCCGATGTCGTAAGGAGTAGCGTACTCCTCTCCCTTCGCCGCCGCTAACTCTCGTTGCGCTTGGGATACATCTTCAAATCCCTGTAAGCGGACATTCAAGAGTGTATAACCATCCATAGCCTTCAGCAGTTCTTCGGCGCGGGCTAGCTGTTGTTCCAATTCCTCAATAGTCATTCGTGACACCTCTATTCTAGGAAGACCTGCGCGACGCAAAAGAACGCCCTACTCCGTCATCGCAATTCAAAAAATTCTCGTGATAGTCCCGACATTCGTATAACTGACCTAAGAGTTCCCGCCGCTAACTCTTTATGGTTCGGCACAGGTACGGGGAACGACAACGAAAGGCGTGAAGTTTTGCCTGCGAGGAGAGTAGGGGCGAATCTGTGTGTTCGCCCCATAGAGCTGTTTTGCGCGCGGATGCGCTCTCGCTACAATCCCGACAGAAAGTCGAATATCTTGTCGTTCACGCCCGGAAGCCCCTCATGCCCGAAATCGGGATAGATAAGCAGGCTC
Source organism: uncultured Chthonomonas sp. (assembly GCA_903821495.1). GTDB lineage: Bacteria > Armatimonadota > Chthonomonadetes > Chthonomonadales > Chthonomonadaceae > CAIJLM01. Next base: position 9,203 of record CAIJLM010000671.1, read on the forward strand.
TTTTTTGAGTGAATACGGTTGTACGCCGCGAACTGCGTGGAGGGCGGACATATCGTGTCCATCAGACCGACAGGCATAAGAACCTCCGCCCGAATGCGGTGCGCGAGATGCTGGTTATCGATATAGCCGAGCCGCGTCCATATCTCCTCTTCGCGCTCATGGAGCGGGTCGAAATGACGGAAGAAGGTCTTCAGCTCCTCATACGCCCCCGACGCTAAATCCATCTCCCACACGCGCTTATAGTCGCAGAGAAAGGGGAAGACAGGAGCCGCCCTCTTGATACGGGGTTCGAGCGCCGCGCACGCGAGCGTCAACGCGCCCCCCTGAGAGCCGCCCGTCGCCCCGACGCGCTCTCCATCCACCTCCGGCATACTCATCACGATTCGGGCGAGTTGCGCGGTATCGAGAAATATCGAGCGGAAGAGCAGTTTTTCCGGCGCATCGTCTAGCCCGCGAATGATATGCCCCTTGTAGGTCGTACCCTTAACTCCGCCTATGTCCTCCGAGAGTCCTCCCTGTCCGCGACAGTCCAGCGCCGCCACCGAGTAGCCCTGCGAAACGTAGCTCAGTTTTTCCGCCCAGTCGCCGCTATTGCCTGTATAGCCATGAAACATAACGACAGCGGGGTGCGGTTGCGGCGCGTTTTTGGGGCGCAGGTACTTTGCATGAACTCGCGCGCCCCCCACGCCTGTAAAGTAGAGGTGAAAACACTCAGCGGAGTTCGACTGGAGGGGGTAGGGAACCAGTTCAACCTGCGGGTCTATCGCGTGCATTTCGGCGAGGGCGGAGTCCCAATACTCCTCCATGTCGTGGGGGCGAGGGTTGCGCCCCCGATACTCATAGAGTTGGTCGAGCGGCATATCAACGAGCGGCATAGCGGTCTCTCCTTCATAGAGCGGGATTGCGTGATTCGAATATCACTAGCGGGAATTTCGGCGCGGAGGGCGGCGTGTCCTTCTTTTTACGTACTTTCACTGCCTATTTCTAAAGGGGTGAACAGTCGTTTCTAGTAAATAGACTATACCCGAATCGTGGATTTAGGTTACACTATGGGATAGGAGCGAGAAAGGGAGAGCGGTTTTATGAAGTTCGAGCGCACTATTATTGTGGTTTTGGACGGCGTGGGCGCGGGAGAACTGCCCGACGCGGCGCTGTATGGCGATACGGGAAGTAGCACGCTTTCGCATACGGCAGAGGCGGTTGGCGGTCTCAACCTGCCGAACATGGGCGCGTTGGGGCTGGGGAACATCACGCCGATACTGGGAACGCCTCCCGCCGATACGCCCAAAGCCTGTTATGGCAAGATGCGCGAAGCCTCGCCCGGCAAAGACACTATTACAGGACACTGGGAGATGGCGGGCGTTGTTCTGCCTCGCCCCTTCCCTACCTATCCACGCGGCTTTCCGAAAGAGATACTCGCCGCGTTCGAGAAGGCGATAGGAGCGCAGACGCTCGGCAACGTAGCCGCCAGCGGCACGGCGATACTTCAGACGTTGGGCGACGAACACTGTCGCACAGGCTTCCCCATAGTCTACACCTCGGCGGACAGCGTGTTTCAGATAGCGATGCACGAGGCGAAATTTCCGATTGACCGTCAGTACGAGATTTGCGCGATAGCGCGGGAGATTCTGCGCGGCGAACACGAGGTCGGGCGCGTGATATGCCGCCCGTTTATTGGCGAAGCGGGGCGCTATACGCGCACAGAGGCGCGACGCGACTTCCCTGTCACGCCGCCGCCTACTGTTCTGACCGCGCTTACGGAATCGGGGCGGCGCGTTCACGCGATTGGCAAGATATTCGAGATATTTCAGGGGCGGGGCGTATCTAGTTGGGACCATACGACCAACAACCAAGCCCATATCGCCGCGCTAACACAGGCGGTTCAACACGCGCAGAGTTCTCTTATTTTCGCAAACCTTGAGGATTTCGATATGCTGTATGGGCATAGGAACGACCCGCAGGGCATGGCGAAAGCGTTGGAGACTTGGGACGCGCAACTCTCGCCGATACTGGAGGCGTTGCGCCCTACCGATTTGCTACTCCTTACCGCCGACCATGGCAACGACCCTACCACGCCCTCCACCGACCACTCCCGCGAGTACCCCTTCCTTCTCGCCTACTCTCCGCGTATGGCGCAGGGAGTCTGTCTTGGCGAACGCGAGACCTTCGCCGACATCTCGCAGACTATTCGCGCCAACTTCGACCTGCCGAAAGGGGAGTTTGGGCGAGAGTTCCTGAGCGAACTAGCATGAGTTGAATAGGACGCTTTGGTCAGGGGCTGATGAGCCATCGCCTGTGAAGTGCGCCCGTCCTACGGACGGATTTTATGGTCTCAATTGGAAGGCTTATCACTCTCTCGGAAAGCCGTAAAGGGAGTAGCGAGTCTATTGGCGGAGTTCGCATTAGGCGCAAAAATTTTCATCCCCGTACACCTATCAGGTAGGATTCTTGAAACTAATCACCAATAATACATACTAAATCTCTACTATTTGAACGGTTTGCGGTACAATTATCCCAACTACCCCGTCACAATAGAGGAAGTAGTCCGTTTCAAGGGTTATCCTTTTATAGTGAAACGAACGTGGAGGACTGTTTTTTGCGCTTACTTCACCCCATAACACGCCTTCAAAAAGGGCTTTTCATCGGCTCTTTTCTCATCTGCTCCGCCATGCAGTCACGTGCAGACCAGACTTTAACGATTCCGCTACCCCCTTCGCCTGCCGCCCAAAAACAGCAGGAGCAACAGAGGGCGCAACAGGCTCCCGCCCCCAACCCCTCCCGCCAACGCGCCACCCTCGCTTCTCGCGGGCAAGGATCTCGCGGCGGAGGGCGCGAACAGAGAATGGGAACCCTCGGTCAACTCATTCAAGACGCGCCCATCTATCGCGGACGGAGCGCCTCTATGCGCCTCCTCAGCCGCTGTAAGGTAGGAACCTATCTCGCGATACAGGTGTCTGAGGGCGACTGGTTCGGGGCGCTTATGGCGGACAACTCTATCGGATGGGTAAGTAAGAGCGCCGTGCGTATGTTTGACCAAGAGGTAGTGGCGACAGGGGCAAATCCCGCCCTCAATGTAAATACCATTGGCGGGGGCGCGGAGACCGCCGACATATATCCGTTTAGCGCCGAGCCGTATTTTCATGGCGACGCGCAGATGCTCCTGCAAGAGGCGTATAAGTACCTCGGAGTGCGCTATCAGTGGGGCGGCAATACAGTCGACGGAATAGACTGCTCCGGCTTTCTCAAGAAAGTATTCGCTACGCAGGGCTACCAGCTACCCCGCGTGAGCGGCGAACAGATTGCTTGGGGGACTCCTGTCTCCCCCGACCAGCTTCAAGCGGGAGACCGCCTCTATTTCGGGCGGCGGCGCATTACGCATACGGGTCTCTATATTGGCGGGATGCGCTTCATTCACGCCTCGTCCAGCAATCATGGGGTTGCGGTCAGCCAGTTGAACGAAGCGTTCTACGCCCGTATCTATGTGGGCGCTAGGCGCTAGTTCCCCATGCAAACGACTTCTGTCGCCTGAGTAGCGAGACAAGGATACATGGAGGGAGGGCGCGGCATTTTGTCGCGCCCTCCCTCTTTTTGACGATATATTTTTAGTCTAGACTAAAAATATATCGATATTATATTTACAAAAAATAACAGCCGAAGTATAATAATTTTGTAGGCGACTGATTTCGCCTCAAAACTCCACACTGTAAGGATTGGAAAGATGCAACATAGATATACCCCCGCGCAACAGCGCGGATTCACCCTAATTGAGCTATTAGTAGTTATTGCAATCATCGCTATATTGGCGGCAATACTCTTCCCTGTTTTTTCGCAAGCGCGGGAGAAGGCGCGGCAGACCTCCTGTATGAGCAACCTTCGCCAGATTGGAACCGCGACCCTGATGTACTCTCAGGACTACGACGAGATATTCATAGGGACAGAGTTCGGGGGCGGCGCTTCCGGTTCGCCCGAATACTTCTGGGGAGATATGCTTCAACCCTACTGCAAAAACAGGCAGATTCTCCAGTGTCCGTCGGCTTCAGTTCCCTCTCTCTTCTCTCCTGCCGTCGCTGGGTTTCCCAATGGAATCAGCCGCGAGTGGACGTATCACTACGCCATCAATGATATTCGAGATGTGAATGAAGTCCGTCTGGGGGCGGCGCATCAACACCTTGCTGCATTTACGAAGCCGGCGGAGACTGTTTTGATTGTGGATGGCTACCCTGTCGCCGAGGAGCCAAACGAGAGCGCGGGAGAGTCTCCGGAGCGGCACGAAATTCGGTGGGTGTGGGGGCGACGAGACAACGTGCGTAACTCGCTTGATGACGGAAATCCGCGCCATCAAGGGGCGTTCAATTTTGTCGCCTGTGACGGGCACGCAAAAATCCGCAAGCGAGAAAAACTTGGGGATGGGACGTATCTCGGCGGGACAAAAGATGTGGAGTGGTTGGCGAATCAGCCCTAGTAGCGACTTATATTATCTTGCGGCGATTAAGATGGAACGTACTCC